>DASYZR010000092.1 GCA_035945995.1 bacterium | reverse complement strand
GGCCGCGGCCGGGCGCCCGCGCCGCGTCGTCCTCGACAGCCGGCTGCGCACGCCGCCGGCGGCCCGCGTGCTGGCGGCGGACGGGACTGCGGTGATCGTCGCGACGACCGGCGCGTCCACGCCGGAGGCGCGCTGGGCGGTCGCGGAGCGCGGCGCCGAGGTGCTGGTCTGCGGCGGCGACGATGAGCGGGTGGATCTTGCGCGGCTGCTCCGCGAGCTCGCCGTCCGCGGCGTGATGAGCGTGCTGGTCGAAGGCGGCGCCACCGTGCACGGCGCGTTCATGGACGCGGGTCTGATCGACAAAGTCATCGCCTACGTCGCGCCGGTCCTGGTCGGCGGCCGCGCACCGGTGCCGGCACTCGGGAGCGGCGTCGCCGCGATGGCGGACGCCTGGCGCCTGCGGCGGGTCGCGATCCACCCGCTCGGCGACGACGTGCTGATCGAAGCCTATCCGGACCGGTCGTAGCCGCGGGCGATGTTCACCGGAATCGTCGAGGGCACCGCACGGGTCCGCGAAGTGAGGCGGGGCCGGCGCGGCACGCGCCTGCGGATCGACGCCGGGGCGGCGCTCGACGGCCAGTCCGTAGGTGTGGGCGACAGCATCGCGGTCAACGGCGTCTGTCTCACGGTGGTCGATGTCGAACCGGAGGGGTTCGCCGCGGATCTGTCGGGAGAGACGCTGGCCCGAACGACGTTGGGCCGGCTCGCGCCGGGCGCCCCGGTCAATCTCGAGCGGCCGGTGCCGGTGGCGGGACGGCTCGGCGGGCACATCGTCCAGGGCCACGTGGACGGCATCGGCCGGGTCGTCGCGCTGCGCGACGAGGCCGAGGAGCGCCGCCTCGACATCGAGGTGGCGCCGGAGCTCGCGCGGTACCTGGCGGAGAAAGGTTCGGTCGCCGTCGACGGGGTCAGTCTGACCGTGGCCGCCGTCGCGCGAAGCCGGTTCGGCGTGGCGCTGATCCCGCACACGTGCGCGGTGACGACGCTCGGGGCGCTGGAACCCGGACAGGAAGTCAATCTCGAGGTCGATATCCTGGCGAAGTACGTGGAACGGCTGGCCGGCGCGGCCCGCAGGCCGCGGGTGCGGACGCCGGAAGCCGGCACGCAACGGGGTGTGGCGGCGCGCCGGCGGAGGAAGGCGGGGAGGCGGTAATGGACGACCCAGACGGAACGGGATACGTCGGCGGGGGCGTGGCGCGCGAGGATGCGTCGACGCGGGCATCGCGCTCGCCGGTCGAGGCCGCCATCGCAGTCATTCGTACGGGCGGCTTTGTCATCGTCGTCGACGACGAAGAGCGCGAGAACGAAGGCGATCTCGTCATCGCCGCCCAGTACGCCAGCGCGGAAAAGGTGAATTTCATGCTGACCCACGCGCGCGGCCTGGTGACGGTGCCCCTCACCGCGGAGCGGGTGGAGGCGTTGGGGCTGCCGCTCATGGTCGCGCACAACACGTCCCATCAGGGCACCGCGTTTACGGTGTCGGTCGGGGCGAAGCACAAGATCTCGACCGGCATCTCCGCGGCCGACCGCGCCGCGACGATCCAGGCGCTGGTCGACCCCGCCACCGGGCCCGAGGATCTCTCGCGTCCCGGCCACGTTTTTCCGCTGCGCGCGACGCCGGGCGGCGTGTTGCGGCGCGCGGGGCATACCGAGGCGGCGGTGGATCTCGCGGCGCTGGCGGGCCTCCAGCCCGCCGGCGTGTTGTGCGAGATCATGAACGAGGACGGCACCATGGCCCGCCTTCCGCAACTGGAGGTCTTCGCACGGCGGCACGATCTGCCGATCATGGCCGTCCGGGATCTGATCCGCTACCGTATTCAGCGCGACCGGTTCGTGCGCCGGGAAGGGCAGACGCGGCTGCCGACGGTGTTCGGCGAGTTCCGGGCGGTCGTCTACGAAAACACGCTGGACGGCGCCAGCCATCTCGCGCTGGCCTACGGGGATCTCGCGGGAGACGAACCCGTGCTGGTGCGGATGCATTCCCAGTGCCTGACGGGGGAGGTGTTCGGGTCGCTACGTTGCGACTGCGGAGATCAACTGCGCGCGGCGCTGACGGCGATCACCCGCGAGGGACGGGGGGCGTTGATCTACATTCGCCAGGAAGGCCGCGGCATCGGGCTGACCAACAAGATCCGCGCCTACGCGCTGCAGGATGCCGGCCGGGACACCGTCGAGGCGAACGAGCTGCTGGGCTTCGCGCCCGACCCGCGCGACTACGGCGTCGGCGCGCAGATCCTCATGGATCTCGGCCTGCGGCGGATCCGACTCTTGACCAACAATCCGGCGAAGCGCGTGGGGCTCGAAGGCTACGGCATCGAGGTGGTCGATCGCGTCCCGATCGAGGTGCCGCCGAACCCCGAGAACTACCGCTACCTCTCGACCAAGCGCCACAAACTCGGACACCTGCTGTCGATCGAGTAGGGGACGCCGGATGGCGGGGCGGCCTGACAAGCGCCGGGCGGTTCCCGACGGTCGCGGCATGCGTATCGCCGTCGCGGTGAGCCGGTTCAACGCGCGCATCACGCGGCGGCTGCTGCGGGGCGCCCAAGAGGCGCTTGTCCGCTGCGGCGTGGCGGACGAACGGGTCGAGGTGGCGTGGACGCCGGGCGCCTGGGAGCTGCCCATCCTGGCGCAGGGTCTCGCGCGCACCGGCCGCTACGACGCGATCGTCTGCCTCGGCTGTGTGATCCGGGGCGAGACCGCGCACGACCGGATGATCGGGCTCGGCGCGACGACCGGCCTGGCGCGGGTCGCGCTCGACGAGCGCGTGCCAGTCACGCTCGGCCTGCTGACGGTGCGGACGCTGGAGCAGGCGGAGGCGCGCAGCGGCGGCGACCGCGGCAACAAAGGAGAAGACGCGGCGCTGGCCGCCGTGGAGATGGCCGCGCTGCTGCGGCGCGTGCGCGGGGAGGCGGACGGTGGATCGGACGGCGGACGCGCGCACCGGTAGCGAAGTGCTCTTTGAGCACGCCGTGATTCACACGGGCGATCCGGAGACGCCGCGCGCCACCGCCCTCGTCGCGCGGGGCGAACGGATCGTGGCGGCCGGCGACCGGGCCGGCCTGCGCGACGCCTTCCCGCACGCGCGGCGCGTCGACCTCGGCGGCCTCGCGGTCTTCCCCGCGTTCACCGACAGCCACATTCACCTCGCCGCGGTCGGGCTCGCCCTGCGCAGCGTCGATCTGAGCGGCGCGCGGTCCCTGCGCGAGGCCGTCGAGACCGTCGCCGCCGCGTCCCGCGCCGCGCCGGCCGGAGAGTGGCTGCGCGGCCGGGGGTGGGACAAGAACCTCTGGCCCGAGGGACGCTTCCCCCGGCGCGACGATCTGGATCCCGTCACCGGTGGGCGGCCCGCGGTCTTCCGCAGCAAAGACGGTCATGCCGCGTGGGTCAATTCGGCCGCGCTCGAGCGCGCGGCGATTACCGCCGCGGCGCCGGATCCCGATGGCGGGGTGATCGTCCGCGACGCGGCGACCGGCGAGCCCACCGGGCTCCTCACCGAGCGGGCCGTGCGGGCGGTGGCCGCGCTCGCGGAGACGGCGTCGCCCGAGGCGCTCGAGCAGGCGATCGAGGACGCCGCGAAGACGGCGCATCGCGCCGGCATCGCCGGCGTGCACGTCGTGGAGGGCGGGGACGTCTTCGCCGCCCTGCAGCGCCTGCGGGGGCGCGGCGGGCTCGGCGTGCGGATCTGCATGGCCATTCCGGAAGAGTCGCTCGACGCCGCGATCGCCCTGGGCCTGCGGACGGGATTCGGCGACGCGTGGCTGCGCGTGGGCGGCGTGAAGATCTTCTCCGACGGCGCGCTCGGTTCGCAGACCGCGAGCATGCTGGAGCCGTACGAGGGACAGCCGGACAACCGGGGCGTCGTGGTCAGGACGCGCGAACAGCTGCGGGACCTCGTCGCCCGCGCGTCGGCGCACGGCATCGCGGCGACGGTGCACGCGATCGGCGACCGCGCCAACCGCTGGGTGCTCGACGCGATCGAGGCCGCTCAGCAGGACACGCGCCGCCACAGGCTGCGCCACCGCATCGAGCACGTGCAGGTGCTCCACCCCGACGACCTCCCGCGCCTGGCGGCGCTCGACGTCACCGCGTCGATGCAGCCCATCCACTGCACGCAGGACCGTGATCTCGTCGACCGCCATTGGGGGGCCCGCGGGCGGTATGCCTACGCGTTCCGGTCGCTGCTGCGGCACGGAACGCGCCTCGCGTTCGGGTCCGACGCGCCGGTCGAGACGCTCGACGTGCTGACCGGCATTCACGCGGCCGTGACGCGGATGCGGCGCGCCGAGCCGGAGCGGCCCGCCTGGCGTCCGGAGGAAGCCCTGACGGCCGGCGAGGCGATCCGCGCCTACACCGAAGGGCCCGCGTATGCCGCGGGCGAGGAAGACATCAAAGGCCGGCTGGCGCCGGGCTACGTCGCGGACTTCGTAGGGTTGTCCGGTGATCTCCTCAGCGTCGCGCCGGCCGAGATCGCCGGCGTGCGGGTGTGCCTCGTCGCCGTCGGCGGTGCCGTCCGTTATTCAGATTCGTCGGGTTCTTCCTGATCCAGTTCGACCTCGGCGTCCTCGTCGTCCTCGGGCCAGACGTCGGGGCCGGGGAGGAGGGTGTCCGCCTCCGGCGGGTCGTCGCCTTCGTTCTCGATGCGCAACTCTTGCTGCGAGCCGCACTCGGGGCATTCGTACACGAGCACTTCGCCGACGTCATCCGCGGTGATGAGCTCCATGTCTTCCTGGCACTCGGGGCATACCCTCGTCAGCGGGATAGCCGCCCGAGCGTCATCGCGGTGGAATCGCTCGCTCATGCCGCGCTCCTCTTCGCTGGGCCGGTCTGACCTCCTGCTCGTCCGCGGCGCTGCGGCGGGACCGGAAAAAGACGCGGAGCCCGGACGGCGTCCGGGCTCCGCGCGACCTCGCGCCCGCGCCGGTCGCGGCTACCGGTTGAGGATCCCGAAGTGATCGGCGCGCCTCGTGATCACGTCCCAGTCCAGGTTCTTGAAGAACGCGTCGATGTAGGAGGCTTTGCCGGTCCCGTAGTCGATGAAGTACGCGTGTTCGAAGCAGTCGAGGGCGACGAGCGGCGTGGCGTTCCAGATGGGGTACGTGTTCTGCTCGTCGCCGATGAAGTTGAGGCACGCGCCGGTGTCCCAGTCGTACGCCAGCCACGCCCAGCCCCGCGCCGCAATGCCGGTGGCCTTCAGTTCGGCCTGCCAGCTGTCGAAGGAGCCGTACGCCTTCTCGATCAGCTGCAGCATCTTCCCCGACGGCTTGCCGCCCTTGCCGCCGATATGCTCGAAGTACAGCTCGTGGTTCTTGACGCCGCCGATGGCCCGGGTGAGTTCGACTTTGAGCACGCGCAGTTCGGAGTAGGTGGGGTTGGCTTTGGAAAGGTCGACCTGGCCGCTTGCGAGCCGGTCCAGGATCTCGTTGGCTTTGCCGACGTAACCTTGGTAGAGTTTGTAGTGCTCTTCCATCGTCTTCTTGCTGATGCCGGTCAATTCCACATCGAACGAACGGAACTTCTTGGCCTCGTACTTGGCCATGCACTTCCCTCCTCTCGGGATACCTGGCGGGCCCGCCGATCGGAACTATCCGGCTGGGCACAGGCGGGACGTTCTGGTGGCCTACGGCATGATATGGAGCGTCGCGTCGCAGGCACTCAGTCGAGCGGACGCATTTATTATAGGACCCCGCGCCTCCCGGGGGCAACCCGAACGCGTGTGGGATATGCCGGATGCCGGAAATGCCGCGGCGCGGAGCGCTTCGCGTACTCGCTCCGCGCCGCGTGCCGCGGGCACCCGGGCGTGCGGTCGGGTTATGCCGCCGCTTGCTGCGATGAGGCCTGCGCGCGGCGGCGCCGGCCGGCGGACCCGACCAGGCCGACCACGACGCCGAGCCCCGCCACCACAGCGGGCACGACCGTTGCCAGAGGCGGGAGCGCGGTTCCGAGCGCCGCATCCAGCGAGTAACCGCCGGGGCCGGTGATGCCGACCCCCACCGCGGCCGTGAGCACCATCAGGGCGTGCTCGTACCCGCCCTCCGCCGTCCAGAACTTCGGCCACTGAAACGAGATCGCCGTCAGCATCGCCGCCGCGATCGCGATCGACCCCAGCGGGCTCAGGAATCCGAGCAGGAAGAGCAGGCCGCCGACGGCTTCCGCGAGGCTGCCGGTGGCGGTCCAAAACTTCGCCGGGGCATAGCCCCGGGCCCCCACGAACCCGGACGCGCCGTGCAGTCCCGGGCCGCGGAACCAGCCGAACAGCTTCTGGGTGCCGTGACCGATCATGAGAAGACCAAACACCACCCGAAGGATTACAAGACCGAGATCCATGATGCTCACCCTCGCTTTTTCTGATTCCCTTCGATTTTTCGTGCTATGCCACCGTTGCCCATACAAGTATTGGCGGCGAGGCGGTCCCCGTAATGAGCCTCAAGGGGACCGCCTCGCTCTTGTCAGTTGACCTCACCTGACATTGTTCCCGGCACCCTCGAGTTCGTGGTCCGGACCGTCGATGCTCACGCCGTTGATGACCGGCGCGATCGGCGCCCCGCTGCCGTGCGCAAGCGCGGGCGACGCCGCCAGCGCCAGCACCACTCCGAGAACGAACAACCCGACTGCCTTTCGAACCGACTGCATCTGTCACTCCTCCTTGTCTCTGCTGCCGTACGCACCAATCGTTTGCATCACCGTGCCGTCGCCGTTCGGCGCGTATTTGTTGCTGGCCGAGTCGCGCACAGGCACCGTGACGCCGTACGATCCCTGGTACGCGGGCGGGACCGGCGTGACGGTCTGGGCCAGGACGGGCGATGCCGCCAGCACAACCCCCAGAACCAGCAGCCCAAGTGCCTCGCGAACTACGTCCATCTCTCTCTGCTCCTGGTGCCTTCCCTGGTCACGATGCTTCTTGTGCATAAGCCTAGTACGATTTGTAAGTTAGCACAAACAACTCACTCTTGTCAAGCGGCTTACTATATGTTAGGCTGTTGTTGTGATAAAGGCAAAGACGGCGCGGCGAGGGGAACGAGGGCTGCCGGCGCCGCGGGCGGTGCCCGCGGCCATCGAGCAGATCTGTCCGCGTTTCCATAAGACGATCGAGCTGGTCGGGAAGAGGTGGACCGGGGCGATCGTCCAGTCGCTCTTGGAAGGGGCGCAGCGATTTTCCGCTCTCCGGGGCGCGGTGCCGGGCCTTCACGACCGATTGCTCTCCGCGCGGCTCAAGGAGCTGGAAGCCGAAGGCCTCGTGCGGCGGCACGTCTACGCCGAGACACCGGTCCGCATCGAGTATGAGCTGACCGAGCGGGGCCGGGATCTCGAGAGGGTGTTCGCCGAGCTCCATCGGTGGGCGGACCGCTGGATCGCGATCTCGGCGGACGGCCTCGCTCACAGCCGCCGGTAATTGCCGGAGCCGGCTAGGGGCCGGCGTCTCGGGCGGGGTCGTGCCGCTGCTCCACCGTCTTGTAGTCCGTCTTGCCGTACGTTCCGCGACGGCCGCAGGCCGGGCAGACGTGATAGTTGGCGGCGAACGTCGCGCGGGCAAAATTCCGCTCGTCCATCCGGATTCCGGTGTCGAACTCGTGCCCGCATCCGGCGCACCGGATCAAGAGAGCGAGCCGTGCCATGCCGGCCCTACCGTCCCTTTGCGGAGTCCGCGTACCGCAGCATCTCCGCACGCCTCCACAGCCGGTAACGGCCCGTGCCCCAAACGGGGGCCGGAAGGGCCGGCCCGGCGTCCGGCGTTAGCAGCGCCGCCGGCGGCCGGCCGAGGATCTCGGCCGCTTCCACGACCGTGATCACGTCCTCCCCGTCGCGCGCGGCGCGGCACAACGCGGCCAGGAAGGAGTCGGCCGGCGCGGGCCGCGACAGGAAGAACTCCACCGCCGTGCGGCCGTGCGGGTTCGCCTGCTTGACCAGGTTGCTGAACCGGTGCAGCTCTTCGGGAAAGCCGCGCAGATGCCGGAGGACGACCGCGTCGAGGTCACCCGGCTGGGGAGAATCAGACATTACGGGATCGCCGGCGGGGTTGGTGCCGAAGGGGAGACTCGAACTCCCACGGGCTTTCGCCCACTACGCCCTGAACGTAGCGCGTCTGCCAATTCCGCCACTTCGGCACGCGGCGTTGGATGCGGTATCAGCATATCCAAGTCCGCCGCGGGGTGTCAACCTGCCATAGACTTCGCGCCGAGTTCGCCGATGGTCTGCGGCAGCAACGCCAGGTCCGCCAGCACGCGCGTCGGCCGTACGCCGGCGACCGGCTCACCATGGCGGTTGATAAACACCGTTCGGTAGCCCAGGCGGCCGGCAGGGATCATGTCGTGGTAGAGGCTGGCCCCGACGTGGATCGCCCGGTCCGGTCCGGCCTGTGCGCGCGTACCGAACATCTCCCAGTGGGCCGGTGCGGGTTTGTAACTGCCGCATTCCTCGGCGGTGATGACAAGATCGGGCGTGACGCCGAGTTGCCGGACCGATGCCTGGATCAGGTCGCGATCGACGTTGGACAGGATGGCGATTCGAAGGCCGCCGTCCCGGAGCCGCCGGAGCGCGTCCGGCACTTCCGGGAAGGGCCGCCACTGCGGCAGGGATTCCGGAAGCACATCTTCGCGTCCCGGGGGCAGCGGATGACCGAGGTGCCGCATGAGACGGCCGCTGGCCTCGGTCAGCACCTCACGGTACGGGCGGTAGGCGCCGTGTTCCACCTCCGCTTCGGCGGCAATGTACCGGGCGGCCACCGTCCCGCGGTCGAGCGCCCCGCCGAGGAACGGCCCGAGCGCGTCGGCCACGCCGCCTTCCCAGTCGATGAGCGTGCCGTAGCAATCGAAGGTGACCCATTCCACGGGGCCCATGGGCGGGTTTTCGCCGCCGGCGCGGTCGCGGCCTGGGGTTTCCTACCCGGCCCCGCCGGTGAGGTAGAGAGATGTTTGTGGCGTAGTCCCGGGTGGGTATATGGCGGGTATGGCTGCTGTTGCGGCGACATTGTCGCGTCTGCATTGGCCCGGGCGGGTAAGATCCCGGGCGGGCGTGGCCGTCTGGATGCTCCTTGCGGCGGCCGGCTGGACCGTTGCCGCCGCTGCTGCGTCGATGGCCGTCCACCAGCAACAGCGCGCCGCTCAGTACGCCGAGTTCGCCGGATTGACGCCGGTCTCCGGGTCCGGCGTGGACGTCACCCTCACCGATTCGAGCCGGGCGATCCAACCCGGCGACAACCCGAGCACCGCTCTGGTCCAGGACAGCGACCTGACATTCCTCGTGATGATGCTGTGGTACGGGGGCGCGCGGGCGATCGCGATCAACGGCGAGCGCGTGACGACGCTGACCACCATCACCTCGTCGGGGCCGACGCTGCTGATCAACGGCCGCCGCCTGGTGGGACCGTTCCAAGTCGTCGCGGTAGGGGACCCGATGGTGCTGCGCGGGGTCCTGGAGACGCGAGACGGCTTCGCGGCCCGGATGCGCGAGAGCGGCCTCGGCGTCCGGATTTCCCAGCGCCGAGCGATAACAGTCCCCGCCGGTCGCGACGCCCCGCCCCCGCTGTAGTAAGTTCGCCCGCGGGTTTTCCCGGCGCGGAAACTGGGCCCGGAACGCGACGTCCCGGGCCCAGTCGAGCAGGATTACGGGTCCGGTGCGACTACTTAGGAATGGACGGGATGAAGAACGGCAGCAGTCCCGCGCTGTTCGGCCGCTGGTCCTGGACATAGGCTACCCGGTTCGTCTGGTCGTACCCGACGGCATGGCTTCCCACGTAGGTTGACGCGCCGCCGACATAGCGCACCGTTGGCCCGCCGGTGAACAGGCCCAGCAGCGCGCCGGTCGGCCGGTTCGCCGCCGCGAACAGGAAGATGTTGTCTTTGGCATTGTACAACGCCCCGTCGCCGGCCCAGATCTCCGGGAACATCGTGACCACGCTACCGGCCTTCATGTTCCAGAGGACCGTGTGGTTCGACTTCTTGTCCGAGCAACCGAGGAGGCCTTGCCCCGTCGCCGGATTGATCGCGAGGCCGTTCGGGTTGCACGCGACGCTCACTTTCGTCTTCGTGACCAGCGTGTCGTTGCGCGGATTGAACGTGAAGACCGTGTTCTGGTCGGAGCTGGTCATGTACATCATGCCGTCGCCGGGGTTGTACCGGGGCTGCTCGAGGCCGTCTCCCAAATTGGTGAATCTCTTGATGATCCGGTTCGAGACGAGGTCGACGACCGCGACGATCCCGTCGTCGCTGTTGGCGATGTACACTTTTTTGTCGGCTGGATCGTAGTCCCCCTCGTCGACGCGCTTCTTCCCGCCGGTGTTGAGCGTCGCGATGACGGCGTTGCGGTGCATCGACGTCGGCGCGATGTCGACGATCACCACGTCGGACTTGGCGCCGCCGAGAACCAGCTTGTTCACGTTTTTCGCCAGGATCACGCCGTTGGGATCCTCGCCGGTCTGAATCGTCGACATGTACTTGGCCGACGGAGTCCGGACGTCGAAGACGTCCACGCCGTGATCGGTGCGATCGGCGAGGTACATCAGATGGGCGGTCTGGTCGACCTCAACGAGGTCCGCGCTGAGCGTCTTGCCCTGGATCGGCGGAATCGCGACTTCCGGCAGCGGGAGGAGGACGTCCGACCCCGTCATCCCTTGGCCTCTCGCCGACGGCGCCAATAAGAACAGCGCCACCACTCCGATGAGCGCCCACAGGGCCACTCCGCTACCGTGCCGACGCGAGCCACTCGATATCATTCGCATCCTCCTCTTCAACGTTTCTTGGCCTCACGAACCGGCGTGCCCTATTCGTTGCGGATGCCAGAAGACGCGGAACAGGCGCGTATGATTTCCCGAAGCCTACGATTGCGCGGCTGCGATTGCCCGAGCGGGGGGATGTCCCTGACGTGCCGCCCCCGGGATCGGACAAGGTTTTGGAGAGGATTTCGGTCTTGGTCCCCGGTCCCCTGCCGATGCGATCACTCCCGCCCGAGCCGCCGTGCGATTCCGCGGGCCCGCGGGCCGGTAGACGCATAAACATCTTGACATCTATACATCAATCATGCTAATGTGCGGGTACGCCAGGCCGGGGGTGACGCGCATGCTCAACCGCATCGAGCTGATCGGGCGGCTGACGAGGGATCCCGAACTCCGGTACGTGTCCAATGGGTACCCGATGGCGCAGTTCACGATCGCAGTCGACCGTGACTTCCGAAACGCGGCCGGCGAGCGCGAGGCCGATTTTGTCAGGTGCGTCACTTGGCGCAAACTGGCCGAGCAGGTCGGTCAGTACTGCGCCAAGGGGCGCCTCGTGGCCGTGGAGGGCCGCCTGCAGACGCGGAGTTATGAGACGCCAGACGGCTCACGGCGCACGATCACGGAAGTGGTCGGCGATCGCGTGTGGTTTCTCGACAGCCGCCGAGCCGAAGGCGACGCCGGGTCGGCGCCGGCGGGCCCGGAAGCGCAGGAGGCCCAGCCAGAGTTGATCGGCGATCCGGAGGAGACCGCGCTGGAAACCGTCACGGAGTCATGACCCGCCGGCGCGGGGCGGGGATCGCCCCGATCGAGGCGACCCCATGTACGGTTCCGTGCCTTACTGGCGAGTGTCGGCGGGCGTGTCGAGTCGACGCAGTGCCAGAAACACCACGAGGTCCCACGCATTGCGTACGCCGATTACAAGGAGGAGGACGCTCGCCGCGGCCAGCGCGTTGAGCGCCTGCCCCCGCGGCGCTGCGCCCGCGGCCGCCCTGAGCAATCCGATGCCGGCATCGAGGTAGAGAATGTACCCGACGGACGGCATCAGCGAATACCACACCACGTCGCTCCGGTCGATGCTCCTGGCAACATAGCGCTCGCGGAAAAATGGTAGGTTGCGGGCGATATGCCCGAGGCTGCCCATGCCGGTGAGCACCAGCAGTCCGCCCAATACCGTCTCGCTCAGCGTGGGCACGAACACGACGGCGGCGGTCACCAGCACGTACACGAAGTGGATAAACGTCGGGCTCATGAACGCGCTGAAGCTTGCCGTGAGAACCGGTCGTTCCTCGGGCGTCCACCGGGTGGACCCGAGCGAGATCGCGATGAACATCAGGCCGACCAGCGTGGCCGACGCGCCGCCGAGCAGCATGTAGAAGTTCTGCCATTGCTGAAGTGGCGCCATCACGCCGGCCTCCCCATACCTCGTCAGAGGGTGCGGAGATCCCCGCGGTCGACCAGCTCGATCCTGACGCCATCGGGGTCGCGAATGATCCCGATCCGGCCGATGCCGGTTCCTGCCGGCTTGGGGGTGCCCGGCTCGGCGCTCACGCCCTGCGCCGCGAAGCGCTTGAGGGCCCCGTTGACGTCCTCGACCCTCAACGCGATGTGGCCAAAAATGTCGCCGGTATCGGGCGTGGGCCGGTGCAGCAGCTCCACAACGTCGTAGCCGAAATGGAAGTAAAGTATGCTGAGCTGTGTCTGCGGGACCGACATCTCTTTGAGGGGTTTCATCCCCAGACGGCGCGCGTAGAAGTCCGTCGCCGCGGTGAGATCGTTCGCCCGCACCGAGAAGTGATCGAACGAGACGATCGCCGCGTGTTCGATCGGCGCCGCGCGAAAGTCGACGTCGCGCTGGAGCAACTCGATGCGAGCGCCGTTAGGATCCCGCACGAAGGCGAGGCGCCCGATCCCGGTGCCGGCCACCTTCGGCGCCGCGACCGATTCGGATCCGGATTCGACGAGCGCGTTGTAGTCGGCGTCGAGATTGTCCGTCATGAACCCGAGGTGCGTGATCCCGAAGACCTCGTTGGGGGCCGGCTGCCGGCGATGCAGCAGCTCGATCATGCCGCCGGCGATCTGCAGATAGATGACGTCGGTTTGGCTGGACGGGATGACGTTGCGGGCCACCACCCGGGCGCCGAGCACGTCCTGGTAGAAGGCAAGAGACTTGTCGAGGTCACGGATGACGACCCCGGCGTGATTGAGTTCGTAGATCATCGTGCCGGCCTCCCTTGTGATTCGGCCGCGCCGGGCCACGGCACGACCGTGATGTCGGGGATGTGTACGCGACTCGGGCGATCCAACAGCCAGGCGAAGATGTCCGCGATGTCGGACGGCCGCAGCATCCGCGCGCGCTCCTCCGGTGGCGGTGGCGTGAGCTTGCGATCCCAGATGGCGGTGTCGACCGGGCCGGGGCTCACCGAGGTGATGCGGATCTCGGAGTGCCGGTACTCGGCGATCAGGGCTTCGGTCAGGGCCCGCGCCCCGAACTTCGACGCCGCGTACAGGCTCCCGCCTTCGCCGGCCCTGAACGCCGCGGTGGACAGGACGTTGAGGATGTAGCCGCCGCCGGCGGCCTGGAGATGCGGCAACACGGCGCGGCACATCAGATACGTGCCGGTCAAATTGGTGTCGATGAGCCGTTGCCACTCCTCGGACGTCGTGTCCACGAGCCGGCGGCGGGCCCGCATGCTGCCGCCGGCGCAGTTGACCAGCACGTCGATGCGGCCGAATCGGGCCGCGATCTCCGCGACGGCCGCCGCGACGTCGGATTCCCGCCGGACGTCCGCCGTCACGCCGGCGGTCCGGCCGCGATGCCGGGCGTCGAGGGTGCCGAGCGCGTCGTCGAGCCGCTTCCGGTCGCGGGCGATCGCCGCCACGCGCATCCCGCGCGCGGCCAGGACGCCGACGGCGGCCAGCCCGATGCCCGAGCTGCCACCCGTGACGACCGCGACCTGCGCCGCTGCCGGCATCGCGCCCGTCTCCCCGCGGTCCGTCATCCGCGGAGCGCTCCCTCGCTCAGCCCGCGGACGAGCACCCGTTGCGACGCGGTGAAGACGATGACGGCGGGGATGCTCATCAGCAGCGACGCCGCCATAAGCTCGCCCCAACGGATCCCGTTCTCGTCGATGAAGAAGGCGAGGGCGATGGACAGCAGCCGGTTGTTCAGCCCCTGCGTGAACACCAGGGCGAACAGAAACTCGTTCCAGGCCAGCACGAACGCGTACATGGCGGCCGCGACCAAGGCGGGCTTCGCCATGGGCACCACGATCCGCCAGAGGAGGCGCGGGATGGAGCACCCGTCGACCACCGCCGCCTCCTCGATCTCCACAGGGACCCGGTCGAAAAAGCCCTTCATGAGCCAGATCGATACCGGGAAGACCACCATGAGATACGCGAGGACCAGCCCGGGCAGGGTGTTCATGAGGTGCAGGTTGCGCAGCGTGATGAAGAACGGCACGATGACGGCCACGCGCGGAAACAGCTGCGTGAACAGCACCGACCAGAGCAGCGGTGTGCGGCCGGGGAAGCGAAAACGCGAAAACCCGTAGCCCCCGAGCACTCCCACGACGAGCGCGACCGCCGTGGTGGCGATCGAGACGACGGCGGTATTGAAGAATCCACGGATGATCGCCTGATTGTGCAGCACCGAGACGAAGTGGGCGAACGTGACGGGGTTGGGGATCCATCGCGGCGGAACCGCGTACAGGTCCTGCGTCGTCTTGAGCGCGGTGCTGACGCCCCACACGAGCGGGGCGACGCTGAACCCCGTGAAGAGCAGTCCGAACGTGTACACGGCCACGTAGCGCGCGACGCGGCCCGCCCGCCGCCTCGTCACGCCGGGCCGCGCGGCGGTGCGCGCGCCCGCCCGAGGCGCCGGCACGCGAGCCGCCAGCCCGGTCACGGCGCCGCCGTCCCCGCGAGCGGGACGCCGGCCGGCCGCACGCGGCCGCTCCTGTTGGCGGCGCCGTGGAGCAGCGGCAGCGTCAGCGCGCCGAGCAGCATGAGCACGCTCAGCGCGGACGCCCCGCCCAGGTTGAAGTCGACGAACGCCCTTCGGTAAATTGCGAGGCTCCACGTTTGGGTGGCGTTCGCGGGGCCGCCCCCGGTCATCACGGTGAGCGTGTCAAAGGAGTTGATTGCTTGGATGGTTTCCAGCAGCAGCGCCAGGAGGAGCACGCCGCTCACGGCCGGGACCGTGATGAAGCGGAACAACTGCCAAGCGTTGGCCCCGTCGACCTGCGCGGCTTCGTACTGTTCTTCCGGCACGCCCTGCAGGCCCGCCAAGATCAGCAGCATGATGAACGGGAATCCCGCCCAGGAATACGCGATCATCACGGCCGTCAGCGCGGTGCGCGGATCGCCGAGCCAGTTGGCGGCCAGGGCCCCGAGCCCCCACGCGCGCAGGGTTTGGTCGAGCACCCCGGTGTCGGTCTGCAGGATCCAGCGCCACAGGTTGGCGGCCACCACGGAGGGGATCGTCCAGGGCAGGACGACGAGCACACGCATCCACGCCGTTCCGCGGACCTTGGCGTTGAAGACGAGGGCGGCCAGAAACCCGAGCACGAAGCGCAGCAGGACCGTGCCGGCGACCCAGGCGAGGGTGCGCCGCAGCAGGCTGCCGGTCGCGGGGTCGGCGAGGATGCCGGCGAAGTTGCCGAGGCCGACGAACGTGGTCCGGAACGCGGGCAGCCCCACCGTAGAGACGCTGAACCGTAGAGTCTGCAGCGTCGGATAAACCATCATGACCGCGATGAGCGCGATGGCCGGCAGCGCCAGCACGTAGCCCGGTCCCCACTGCCGCAGCGCGACGCGGCGCCGGCGTCCCGGCACGGCGCCCTACAACCTCTCCGCCATGTACCGGGCGAACTGCGGGATGGCCACCTCCGGCGCCTCGATCTCCGGATGCCAGGCCTTCTCCCACTCGAAGTTCACGTAGCCATCGTAGCCCGCCGCCTTGAGCACCTCGAGGAACGACGGAATGGGCACCGTGCCCGTGCCGGTGAGGACGAGATCGAACCCCTGCGCCGACGATTTCGCGGAGTCCTTCACGTGGACGAGCTTGATGCGCGGTCCGAGCCGGACCCAGGTCTCGGCGCCCGCTTCTCCGTGGCGGTAGGTGTGCAGGATGTCCCAGAGAATCGCGAGATTGTCCCCGGTGCCGCGGGCGATGAGATCGAGCAGGCGCTCGGACGTGGAAAAGTAATCGTGGCTCTCGAGGACGGTGGTCACGCCCCGCGCGCGGGTCTCGTCCGCCACCCGGCCGAGCCCCGCCGCGATGGCGTCGAGGGTGGCGTCCCGGTCCTGATGCTCGGGCATGGGACCGCCGAACACGCGGAGGTAGGGGGCGCCGAGGCCCTCGGCGATCGCGCAGTAGACTCTGGAGGACTCGAGCTGCCTGCGCCGTTCGTCTTCGTCGAGGGAGTTCATCCGGACGCTGGTGTCGACGCAGACGACCTGAATGCCGCCGTCGTCGAAGCGCCGCCGGGTCTCGCGGATCCCGGCCGGCGAGAACTCCTCGAGCTTCGGCAGGTTCACCTCGCCGCGAATGAGCCGAATCTCGACGCCCGAGAAGCGGTTGCCTCTCGCCAGGGCGATGACCTGGTCGACGTCGTAGGTGGGGCATCCCAGGGTGCTGAATCCGAGTTTGAACATCGGCGCGCGCTCCCGTGTCCCTATTTCTTTGCGAGGATCGCGTCGATCTGCTGCGCCATCGCGTCCGCCGCCTGCTGGGGCGCGAGCTGTCCGACCAGGATCTTTTGCGCCTCGGTGATGATCACGGTCTGGATGCCGGCCCAATCGGCGACGCTCGGCAGCGACCGTGCGTCCCGCAGCGCCTTCGCGAAGATGCTGAGCTTCGGGGCGTTCCACGGCGCCACCGCATAGCACGACAGGCGGCCCGGCGTGCGGTTCATCATCTTGCACATGTTTTCCGGTTTGGCGAACCACAACAGGAAGACGCGGGCCGCGTCCGCGTTTTTCGCGCCGGCCGGCACGCCCATGGTCCAGCCTCCGGACCGGTTGACCTTGTCCGGCGAGAGCACCGTGCCCCACTGCAGCTCCGGGTGCTTCGTCGTGAGCTCGTCGTACACGTTCGACGAGCTCGTGATCATCCCGACCTTGTTCGCCTCGAAGAGCGGGAGCAGGTCGCGGGTCGTCGAGAAGTTGGGTGTGCCCGGCGGGGCGACGTGGTACTTGGTGTAGAGGTCCGCCCAATACGTCAGGCCCGCGACGCTCTTCGGCGAGTTGATCACCGCCTTGGTGTCGTCCTTGCTGAGGAAATCTCCCCCGTGCGCCCAGATGGTGGAGGCCAAGAGGTCCATGGCATTGGAGGGGTCGCTCAGGTCCGCGGCGACCCCGACCCCGTACTGCCCCGGAATCGTGAGCCGCCGGGCGATCCGCAGCATGTCGCCGTACGTCCAATTGTCGGTGGGATACGCGACGTGCGCCTTGTCGAAGACGGTCTTATTGTAGTAGAAGACCAGGGACGACGCGCGATTCGGGAGCGCGTACAGGACGCCCTTGTAGTGACTGGACGCCCAGATCGACGGGACGTAGTCCTTGACGTCCAGGCCCTTGGCCGCGCTGTCGAGCGGCTGCAGCAGCCCCTTTGCCGCGGCGGTGGACACCCACGTGGCGTCGAGGTCGATGACGTCGGGCGGGGTGCCGGCCAGCGTGGCGGTGATGAACTTGTCGAGATAGCCGTTGATCGGCAGGGGCTCCATCTGGAGCGTGATCTCCGGATGGTCGGCCGACCATTCCTTCATGATGAGCGGGACCTGGCTCTGCCACCAACTGCCGACCCAGACGGTGACCGTCGGCTTGCCGGCGGCCGCCGATGCGTGTGGTCCGGTCCCGGGGCCGCCGCACAGGGATGCGGCCAGGCTTAGTGCCACGAGCGGCACCGCAAAAACCGCCCGCCTCACGCGTCGTGGTGCTTCGGCCATGGTTCTGCGCACCTCATCGCACAGTCGTTGGGGACTACGCGTGGATCTCTTGCCCGAGCGTTTCGTTTTCGGGTTCGGCCGTCCTGCTCCTGAGCCGGGCCCTACCGGCCCAACTCGACGCGCCGGCCGTCCGCGGCGGCGACGTATCCGGCGTACACGACTTCGATTGCGTCGCGGCCCAGGCGCCCGTCGGCGATGGGTTCACGCTCCTCGGCGACGCTTTCCACGAAGTCCTGCAGCGCCTGGCGGTGACCCTGCGCCCAGTCCTCATCCGGCGCGGGCGCGCTCCAGCCCGCCTTGGTTTCGAGTTTCTCCATCAGGTACTCATCCTCGAAGATGGATGGATCAGGCGCGAACGCCTGCACAAGACCGGTGTGCTCCATGCTGCATTTGATGTGCGCGTTCGAGAGAAAGACCGTAAGCGCGCTCTCCATCCCGCCCAGCACGGCGTCCGACGCCCAGACGATTCCTCGCGCGCCGTCGTCGAAGGTGATGATGAGGCAGCCCCAGTTCTCCACGTCCACCCATCCGGTGCCGATCCAGTGCCGTTCTTCCTGCTGGAACGCCGGCGCGCGCGTCAGGTCGCCCACGTCCGCGACGACGGCGCGGGGCCGGATGGGCCGGCCCGTGCGGCGGAGACCTTCCCGCCGCTTCAGGTGCAGCATCGCGCCGATCGGGTGTACCCCGAGGCGGAGCAGCGCGCCGCCGCCCGTGTACCGCCACTCCTTCGCGTACGGTGAGTGCGAGCCGCTGTGGCACTCCCCGCCGCGCATCTCGAGGATCACCCCGCCCGCCGCGGCGGCCAGGCGGTCCGCCTTCGCGATCGACGGCGCGTAGACCCAGTTCTCCGCGTACATCAGGCGCACGTGCGCGCGCTCCGCGGCCGCGAGCATCGCGTCGGCGCTCTCGACGGCGGTCCGGAGCATGTCGGTCCGTGGGACGGCCGCCACTTCCGTCCCGGCCGGCAGGCCCTGGCCGTCGAAGGCCGTGAGGGGCTTCGAGCAGATGACGTGCTTGCCGGCGGCGGCGGCCTCCTCGGTCATCGGCCGGTGGAGGTGATTGGGGACGCAGAGGTCGACGATGTCGATGTCGCGGCGGGCGAGGATCTCCCGGTAGTCGCCGTACACGTCCGGCACCCCGTGCCGCCGCGCGTACGCCTCGGCGTGGTCCCGGGACCGGCCGGCGACGGCCGCGATCCGCACGTCGTATCCCGACACGGTCGCATAACAGCGGGCCCGCGTCTCCGCGATGAACCCGGCCCCGATCATGCCGACCATGATCTGCCGCTGTCTCCCCATCGCCCACCCCCACGACTCACACACGCCGTCCGCGGCGCGCCAATCAGCGCCGTCCGCCTAAGAAAACGTGCACCCCGCGCGGGGCGTCTTCCTGCCGCACCGCCCGCCGTTCACCGCGAAGGGACACGGCGGCGCCATCGAACATATTGATGTATTGACATCTTTACATCACAGCGCTATAGTCCGCAGTAATCGAATCGGGACGGTCTGCTGCAGGCGACGAAGCGGCGGCAGAGCGTGGATGCCGGGGAACCCTGGAGCGGATCCCGGCGAGAGCGATAGGGCGGTGCGCATTTGGCTCGTGCGCGTGTGAATGCAGCGCACGTCAGACGCAGTGGCGGGACGCCCAGGCACGCGGACGGAGATCGAGAACGACGCACCGGAGTCGCGTTGGCCGAGCAGTGAACCGGCATCGGGCAGTATCGGTCGCGGTGAAAATTCAGCTGCTGCAGGTCACCGGATAGACAGAGTCAGGCGCGCGGGTGCGCGCGACGACGAGGCACCGGTTTCGGTGGACGCTTCACCCCCTCGGAAGCGTCGGGCCCTGCCCCCTCGTCGGCGCGGGCACCCGTGTTGTCCGTGACCCCGGATACCCCCTTGGCATGACGACACCGCCCCGCAAGGATCCTCCGCATAAGCCCGTGTTCGGTTAACTCTGTCCATTCTGAAAGGAGATGATCGCCATGCGCTCGTGGGAGCGTGCGGCGGCGGCATTGGCGTGCCTCACGCCGCGCGACCGCTCGTTGCTTCGCGTGCTCCGGGATCTCCGGTACCTCACGTGCGGACAGGCCCACCGGGCCTGCTACGACGCGCTCGCGCCGCGAGGCGCGCGCGTCCGGCTTGGGGAGTTGCGGCGCCGTGGACTGCTCGTACGGCTCCGTAGCGGCGGGTTCACCGACCGCCGCGTCTTCTGGGGACTCGCGCCGCTCGGCCGCGCGGCCGCGGCGGCGCTTGAACGTGTCGAAGCCGGCGCCGCCCCGGAGGCGGCGGCCGTTGGGACGCCGCGGCCGGACGCCGTGGCGGCGCTGCAGATGGCCCACCTGATTGCGACCAACGACCTGTTCTGCGATGTGTGCGCCGCCCGCCGCGCCGGCCGGCTCCCGGCGTGCCGTTGGCTGGCCGCGCACCGGTCCATCATCGACCTCGGCCACACCGCCGTCGTACCGGACGCCGTCGTACTGATCGCCGGCCCCGACGGTTGGTGGGTGTACTACCTGGAGCGCGACCGGGGTACCATGCCGCTGGCCGCGATCCGGGAGAAACTCGACCGGTATGCGCTCCTCGGCAAGATGAGCGGAGCGCAGACCAACGATCCGGCTTGGCAGCCGCGCGTCGATGCGTGGCTCATGTTTGCGTGCGACGACCGCCGGCGCGCCCACCGGATCGCTTCGCTCGCGGCCGCCTCCGGGCTCGAACGGGTCTGGGCCGGGTTGGCGGATGAGTGCGTGGGCGGCCTCGCCGCGTCTCTCGGCGGCGTGGTCGCGACGGAGCCCTATCCGCCGCTGCCGGCGTGGGCGGCGGGTGCGCTCGCGGTCGGGGAGGAGCCGGCATGAATCACGTTGCCGCGACCGCGCGACTGCTGATCGCCGGCGGGCTCTTCGCCGCCGTCTCCTCGCTGCACGTTCCGGGTGGGGCCTTGGTCAACCTCGCTCTGGCCGCCGCCGCGTGGGCCTGCCTCGCCGCGGCGTGCGCGGGTGCGCTCCGGGCCGGACGCCCGGCGGTGCCCCCGCCCGCGACCGCCGCCTGGGCGGCATGGCCGGAGGTCGCCGATCTGGCCCGGTCCGGCGCGCTCTTGCTCGGGGTGTGGCCCCGCCGGCACGTGCCGCTCTACCTCGACGAGGAGCAATTCTCCGCGCACGTGCTGGTGCTCGGACCGTCTCGGACGGGGAAGACCGCCGGGATCATTGCCCCGAACGTCCTGCTTCGGGACCCGTCCCGTGAGAGCGTCGTGGTCCTCGATGTGAAAACCGGACCGCGCTCGTTGTGGAACGTGACGGCCGGCCATTACGGCGGCCGTACGCACCTCTTCTGCCCGTTGTTCGAGGGGTCGGTCCGGTACAATCCGCTCCAGCGCGTCGGCACGATCGGCGACGCGCTGCGCGTCGCCTCGCTGCTGGTGCACAATACGACGCCGCGCGACCTGTCGGGCGATGCCCAGGTCTACGCCTTTGCCGCGGCCGATCTGGCCGCCCTCCTGTTTCTTCACGTGCAGCATGAGCGGCCGGCCGGCGGCCACACCGTCGGCGCCGTGTACCGGCTGCTGCTCGGCGGCGCCGGCGCCGTGC
>DASYZR010000091.1 GCA_035945995.1 bacterium | reverse complement strand
GGGCCGGGAGCGGGCGTTGAACCGGGGTGACGCGTGGATGTACCATCGGCCAGTGGCGATCCTCTTGATACGCCTCGACGCCCGCGCGGGCGAGACGCTGCAGCGGCAAATCTATCGTGAAATCCGGCGGGCGATCCTCGGCGGCGCCGTGCCGCCGGGAACGAGGCTGCCTTCGTCGCGGGCGCTGGCCGATGACCTGGGCGTCTCGCGGACAACGGCCGTCCTCGCGCTGGAACAACTCTCCGCCGAAGGCTATCTCGCCTCGCGACGCGGTGCGGGCACGTTCGTGGCCGAGGATCTCCCCGACGATCTCCCGCCGCGTCCGGTGCCCGGCCGGACCCCGGCCGGCCCGCGGACATCGCGCTCCACCCATCCGCCGCTGTCGCGGCGAGGCGCGGCCCTGGCCGCCGTCCCGCAGGGAGCCGCGCGTCTTGGCGGCCCGCCGCGCGCCTTTCGGGTCGGAACGCCCGGGCTCGACCTCTTTCCGGTCAGACTCTGGCACCGGCTCGCCAACCGGCGGCTTCGGTCGGTCACGGCGGCCGGGCTGGATTACGGCGACCCGGCCGGTCTTCGCGCGCTGCGCGAGGCCATCGCCGGCCACGTGCAGACGGCACGCGGCACCCGGTGCGACGCCGATCAGATCGTCATCGTGGGCGGCGCGCAGCAGGGCCTCGATCTCGTGTGCCGCCTGCTCCTCGACCCGGGCGATCGGGTGTGGATGGAGGAACCGGGCTATCCGGGAGCGCGCAGCGCGCTCGTCGGCGCAGGCGCGCGGATGGTCCCCATCCGCGTCGACGCGGAAGGGCTCGACGTGGACGCCGGGACGCGCCGTGCCGCCGACGCACGCCTCGCGTACGTCACGCCGTCACACCAGTATCCGTCCGGGGTGCCGATGAGTCTGCGGCGACGGCTCGCGCTGCTGCGCTGGGCCGCCGCGGCGCGGGCGTGGGTGGTCGAGGACGATTACGACAGCGAGTTCCGGTACGGCAGCCGCGCCGTCCCGTGCCTGCACGGGCTCGACGGCGACGGGCGGGTCATTTACGCCGGCAGCTTCAGCAAGACGCTCTTCCCCGCCCTCCGCCTGGGATTTCTCATCGTCCCGGACGGCCTCCAAGACCGCCTGGTGGCGGGCCGCCGCGCGGCCGACCAGCATCCGCCGCTCCTCGATCAGGCGGTGCTCGCCGACTTCATTGGTGATGGGCACTTCGCCCGCCATCTCCGCCGGATGCGAACGGCCTACCGCGAGCGTCTCGAGGCGCTGGTCGAGGCGGCGGAGCGCTTCTGCGGCGGGGCGATGCGCCTCCGGCCCGTTCGGACCGGCCTGCACGCGGTCGCCGACCTCGACGGCGTCGACGCCGCCGAGGTCGCGCAGGAAGCGGCGGCGCGCGGGGTCGAGGTCGCGCCGCTGGCGGCGTATTACACACGACGCGCACGGGCCGCGAACGGCCTCGTCCTGGGATTCGCCGCTGTGCCCTCCGCCGCGCTGGCGAAGGCCGCGGAACGGCTGGCGGCCGCGATCGAGCAGGCGCGCGGGGCCCCGACGGCGCGACCGTAACCGGAGGAGCGCTTCCCGCCGTCACCGAAGCCGGAGCACGCGGGTTCACGGAGGGAGGTCGATCCATCCCATGGACGTCCCCAACGACGTCGAGCTGCTCATCCCCGGCCCGATTCCGGTCTCAGCGAAGGTGTTGGAGGTCATGGGGCAACCGGTCCGGCAGCACTACGGTCCGGACTGGATGCCCGACTACGAGCGGTTTGTGGCGCGGCTCCGCCGCGTGTTCGTCACGACCGGGTCGGTCTACCCCATCCCGGCGTCCGGCAGCGGCGGCCTCGACGCCATGATCGGCAGCCTGGTGGGCGCGGACGGCCGGCTCGGCGTCGTGGCCAACGGCTTCTTCGGCACTCGGGTGCTCGAAATCGCACGGTCGTATTCCGCCAACGTGGAGGTGCTCGAGGTCCCCTGGGACCGGGCCGCGGATCCCGACGACGTCCGCCGGTGGGTCCGGACGCACAAACTTCCCCTGATCGCGATCGTCCACAGCGACACGTCCACGGGCGTGCTGAACCCGGTCCCCGACATCGCGGCCGCCGTGCGCCCCGAAGGCGCCGTGCTCGCGGTGGACGCCGTCTCGTCGCTCGGCGGGGCGCCGGTGGAGACCGACGCGTGGGGGCTCGCCGCCGTCTCCACCGCCTCGCAGAAGTGTCTCGAGACCCCGCCCGGCCTGGCCCCGGTCGCGATCACGAGAACGGGCTGGGACGTCATCGACCGCCAGCCGGCATCGCACGGCTGGTACCTCAACGTCCGCACGTGGCGGCGCTTCGAGCGCGAATGGGCCGGCCATCACCCCTATCCGGTGACCATTCCCAGCAATCTGATCCTCGCGCTCGACCGGGCGCTGCAGATCATGCTCGATGAGGGCCTGCCCGCGCGGTTCGAGCGGCACCGCCGCGCCCAGGCGGCGCTCCGCGAAGGATTGGAGCGGCTCGGCTTCCGCATGTTCGCGGACGCGCGGTGGGCATCGCCCACGGTCACGGTCGCCTACCCGCCGGCCGGCGTCGACGCCGCCGCGCTCATCCGGGGCATCCGCACGAGGGGGTTTGCCATCGCCGGCGGCCTCGAACAGCTCGCGGGCAAGGTGATCCGGATCGGCCACCTCGGGACGCAGGCGCACCCCGAGACGATGCGCCGGGCCGTGGATGCCCTCGAGTCGTGCCTGCGAGAGGGCGCACCGGCGCGCCCGCGCTGAGGGGGCCGGATCAGCGGACGTGGTACGGATCGAGCGCGTCCCGCAGGCCGTCCCCCACATAGTTGATCGCGATGACGGTCAAAAAGATCATCAACCCGGGGTAGACGGCCGTCCACGGCGCGCTCGTCATCTGATCCTGCGCGGCGTTCAGCATGTTGCCCCAGGTCGGGGTCGGCGGCTGCACGCCGAACCCGAGAAAACTCAATCCCGACTCCGTGATGATGGAGCTCGCCACCCGCAGCGTCGCCGCGACGATGATCGGCCCGAGACTGTTGGGCAGGATGTGCCGGGTGATGATCCGGCCGCTCCGCACGCCCAGGCCGCGCGCCGCCTCCACGAACGTGGCCTCGCGGAGCGACAGAAACGTGGCCCGCACCAGGCGGGCGACCGGCATCCATGACGTCACGGCGATCACGAGCACGATCGGCAGCACGCCGCCGGCGCCGCCCCGCAGGATGGGCAGGGAGACGTTTCGCAACACCAGGGCCAGCACGATCAGGACGAACAGTTGCGGAAACGACAGGACGAGATCCGTCAGCCGCATGAGCGCGTTGTCGGCCCACCCGCCGTAGTAGCCGGCGACGGCCCCGACGGCCGTGCCGAGGGTCACCGCGAGCGCCATGGCCGCGACGCCGATCGTCAGCGAGACGCGCCCGCCGTAGAGAATGCGGGTCAGCAGGTCCCGGCCGAGGTCGTCCGTCCCCATGAGGTGGGGCCGGGTCGGCGCGGCCAGGCGGTGGTCCAGATCCGACTGCTGCGGATCGTACGGCGAGACAAGCCGCGGAGCGGCGGACGCCAGCGCGAACCCGGCGATGATCGCGAGGCCGGCGAGCGCCATCCGGTGCCGGCGAAACCGCTCCCACACAAGCCGGG
>DASYZR010000090.1 GCA_035945995.1 bacterium | reverse complement strand
CAACCGACGCTCATCAGCTTTCTTTGCTTCGTAGCGCATCGCAAACGGCGGATTCGTCAGCGCCACATCAAACATCGTGCCGTCGGTGGCGAGCGCCTTCTTCAACTCGGCGAAGTCGCGTTGCGCCTCGCCGACGACGTTTGGCTCGGCCGAGAACTCCTTGTCGAGCGAATCGGCCCGATAGATGCGGCTCCCGCCGTCTTGGTGGAGGTACATATTGATCCGCGCGACCCGCGCGATCGTCTCGTTGGCCTCGATTCCCCAAAGATGCTCCATGCGGGTCTCCGCAAGCAGTTTCGTTCGCTCCACGCCGGCAAGACTCACGTTGCTCGTCAGCGCATCCGTCAGGCGCGCGAGCGCCTCGATGAGAAATCCGCCCGTCCCACAGCACGCGTCCAACACGCGCGGAATGTGCTTGCCGGATACGGACAGGCTCGCCATGTCGACCATAAACTTGACGACGGTGCGGGGCGTGAAGTACTGCCCGAGTGATCTTCCGCGGATGACTGCCGTCAGGAATGTTTCGAACATCCGGCCGTTCAGATCTTCGTCAATGGCATGGAGATTCAAATGCTCAAGCAGCCGCACGACCTCCTTAATTGTGCTTGGTTTGAGGTTGATCTCTTCAGCCGGATCAAACATCCGTTTCTTCGTCCCGGCGGCGATCTCGGCTTCCAACATGTCTCGAAGGTGCCGAAAATGCACGGAGTTGAACGGGTCCGGGTTGGCCGATTCAAGCGACTCGATCCAGTGGACACTAACCTCCACGTCGCTTGGCGAGAGCGGACCAGACGCGGCCTTCTTGGCGAGGTCGCGGTCTTTGCGCAACTTCACGAAGAGTATCTTGGCGAACTCGTAGAACGCCTCGGCCGGGGGACATTTTTCTCGTCGCCAGATGAGGTTATGGCACGCCTCGAAGATCGCGAGAAGCGTCGGAACGGGGGGTTTGTGAAACTCGAAGAACGCGGCCGGCGCGGCCTTCGCCGCCGACGCGGCGAGGGTACTTCGGCTGAGCGTCGCTTGAAAAGCCGAAAAACTCGAGTTACCGTCGACGAAATCTGCAAAGGCCATCCGGAAGACGTCCGCGTCACTATCAAAGAGACGAACAACGGTCGTCGATCCGTTGCTGCCGAGGCAATACTGGTCGGGTTTTGGTGCCGCCACGCCACGTCGGAGAATGGCCGCGTAGAGTTGGGCGTCCCCAAGTCCTTCGTCGGCGGTTTCGTTGGGATGCTTCGCGTCGATGACCAGCACGGGTTGCCGGTGCTTCTTGTCCGCGTAGCAGATGAAGTCTGGCCGATACGGGCGCGGTTTGCTGCCTTTGCCGATATTCTTCTGCGGAATGGTCGCCTTGGTTTTGATGTAGTCGGCCGAGTACCCCAATTCCTCAAGAAGCGGCCGCAGAAAGGATTGCTCAACATCGCTTTCGTTGTGGAGCACGCTGAGCGAACAGAACTTGGATTGGTTGACCTTCTTGGTGGGCTTCGGCATGTTAGTCTGGCACCGCGACGCCGAGAATGTTCGCGGCGGTCACGCGGACCTCGTATGCGCGATCTGCGAGAAGTTCGCGAGCCTTGAGTCGCGCCCGGCGAGGATCAACGGCGGCGAGACCCTTTAGGGCTGCGCTTCTGACGTGATGTATGCGCGAGGTAAGAGCCGACTCCAGCGCCTCGGCTGCCCGCGGCCCTTTGGCGGTCAGGTCCGCCGCCAACTTGTCGCACTTGGGCCAATGCGCCTTTCGCAAGGCGTCCGCTTCCTCGTGGTATCGCATCGCGGGATCGGCCTCCTCGGGAGCGTGGAGTCGCAGTTCCCACTTCGCGAAGACTGGGAAGGTTACCTTCCCGGTCCGAGATTCGGTCAATACGTGACGGTCCGTTGGAGAGGTAAGGGTAACTCCGAGGTGTGAAACCAAGGGCACGTTCCATGTCGGTCTGCCGCTACGCCTACGCCGGATCGTCCGGTCCCGGCATCGGCCGCACGTCGAACTCTAGCACCTCTTCCGGCGTGAACGGCTCGGCCCGCGTGACGGCCTGCCACGCGACTTCGAACGCGCTGGCGGCAGTGTCGGCCTCCACCGTCATGGTCACGCTACTGGTATCGTAGCCGTCGCCGCCGCACGTCACGGCGTGGTACGGGGCCAAGTCGCCGAGCATCAAGTCTTCCATCCGGTCAAACGACAGCGCGTGGGCGAACTCGAAGTGGACCTGCCATTCCGTCATGGAGACCCCTCCCGGTGCCTCCCGGCGCGTGGCCGGGAGGCGGAAGTAAGTCTCCGAACGTGAGCGGCATGGTGCCGAGTCGCTTCGTTGACGGTGTGTGGTATCCTGTGAAGCGAAACAAGGGGGAGCGGGAAGACCGGCGGGCCACGCCCGCGTTGCCACGGGCACCCGGTCGGCTCCGAGTGGGGTCGGTGTCGACCGTATCCAAGTCCGTCGTTCCATGCGGCCCGGTTCCCCCTGTGTGGAGCGGCCTCGGGGAGAGAAATGGTGCGGCCATGCGGATAGTTCTCTCCCCGAGGGAGGAACGGCGGCGGACGTGGTAAGATGCGGATGTACGTGCTGAACATCCGGACTTCTCCTCCGGTTGTTCGGCTGGGCCGGGCGGTTCGCGCCGCCCGGCTCGCACTTTCCGAAACAAAAATGGCCCGCAAGTCGTCGCGCCACCGGCAACGGACACCGGATGGCCGGTCACGCGACGACCGGCGGGCCTTCCTCCAGGCCCCGAACTATTGCCTGGATTTTGCCAGATCGTTCGGGGAAAGACTACCAGAAAACGGTTACTGAGTCAACGATATTACTGCCCTCACTTGGCTCGCGCCCCAGCAGCCGCAGTCAGTTCGAGACGACCAGTGTAGCGGCTAAGATTAGTGCCACAACGATCCGCCCTTCCCTTCGTATGCGAGGCTAGAATCATATCGCAGGAACGTTAGGAAGGGCCTTTTCGACCAATTCCCAGAGCACTTCATGAGGCAATTGTCCCGTCACTCGGGCGCGGTCCCGACAATAATTCAAACTGCGTTCGGAAACACCCATCCTGCGCAGCAGGGTAAGCGACGCTTCGAACTTCGCGCGGTTCCACACACCCGCCGGAGACATGTCTCGTCGTTCTCGGCCCGACCCGACGCTGGACATGGACAAGCACACCTCCTGCTAACCCCCCATTGTCGATCGTGCCCAGTACGGCGGGTTTTAGACTGCTTGATCGAGCGCAATTTTGCATCGAGCACCGCTGCTCTCGTCGGCAAGTCTACGGTGAGTCCGCCCTGCAAGCTATACGTGCATTTACCTGCTCTTGGTGGCCGTCGGCCGAGGTATTCGTATGCCGGTTGCCCTCGCCCTGATTATTCTAGAGAGTCTGGATCTCGGCGCGGTGGGCGTCGGCCAGCGCGTTGAGCCGCGCCGTGGACGGCGGCCAGGCCCGTCCGCCGATCCGTCTCATTTACTCGCGGCGGACTTCGTTGAAGCCGAGCATCCAGGCGATGTCCTCAAAGGCCTGCCAGATGATCTCATCCGTCTGCAGTTGCCGGCTGACCTCCCGGATGTCGCCGACCTCGCCGAGTTCGGCCAGATCACCCTCCATGCGCGCGAGCCGCCTGCGCAGATCGAGCAGGCGCTGATCGATCGTCTCATCCGGCAGGGCCGTCCGCAGCCTCTCCAGCGCCTCCCGCTCGACGCGCCGCGCCATCCGGTCCATCTCGACCGGCTCGAGCCGCGAGTAGACCACGATGCCCCGGCGCTCTTCGAGGGCTTCGCTGAACAACGTCTGCAGCGACTTGATGACCTGCTCGCTCATGCCGTCGATCCCTCCACCGCGAGGGCCGGCGCGACCGCGGCGTAGAACACCAGCGCCCGCAGCGCGGCCAGCGTCACGTCCATATGGTACGCCTCGCCGTCCTCGGAGAGCCACGTCCCGTCCGGACGGGCCTGCGCGCACAGGCGGTCGAGGCCGCGCGCCACGACGGGGGTGGCACGCGGCAGCCCCGCGGCCCCCAGGCTGCCGAGCATCCCCGCGAGCGCCCCGGACGTCCACCGCTCGTTGGGCACCGAGGCCAGCGACTCCAGGGCCCGGACGGCCGGGCCGGCGGCGGACCCGTCCAGCAGGCAGGACGCCGCGGCGAGCAGCCAAGTCGCCTCGCGGAAGCCGAGCACGCGCCCGTCCGGCGCCTGGCGGGCGGCGACGTAGGCGACGGCGCGCCGCACCGCGTCGTCCCGATGGCCGGCCCGCGCCAGCCAAAACGCCACCACCGCGGTCGCGCGGCAACGGACGCGGGGATCGCCCGGCAGGAGCCGCGGCGGGGGTGAATACCGCAGCAGCCCCGGCGGCTCGTCCCAGGCCCCGTCGGGCCGCTGCGCCGACAGCAGGAACGTGCACGCCCGGTCGGCGTACGCGCTCTCTTCGAGTCCGAGATCCCAGAGCCACTCCAGCGTCGTCGTCGTGGCGTCGATCGTCGACAGCCGCCCGGGCACCATCCCGTGCGGCACCCCGCCGTCTTCATTCTGGCGCGTCTCGAGCGCCCGCACGATCTTGGCGTCCGGCCGCGGCCGGCCCAGGATGCCGCGGAGCCGGGCCCGCTCCATCTCGTTCCCGTTCTGATCGAGCCCGGCGATGGTCCGCCGCCAATCGAGCGGCGGCGCGGAGGTGCTTACTTGAGCCATCGGCCCATCGATGCGACGTCCGCGCCGGCGCGCCGCAGCGCCTCCCGGGCCGCGCGCACGAGCCGCGGAGCCCCGGGGGTGTCGCCGTGAAAGCAGATCGTGTCCGGCGTCATGCGGATTTCCGTGCCGTCGATCGCCTCGACGACGCCGTCGGTCACCATGCGCACGACGCGGCGCGCCACCGCCTCGGGATCGGTAATCAGCGCCTGCGGCTGCGACCGGCCGACCAGCCGGCCGGCGGGAGTATACCCGCGGTCGGCGAACGCTTCGCGCGCCACCCGCAGGCCTGCGTCGCGCCCCACGCGTTCCATCACCGTGCCGTGCAACACGACGAGGATCAGGTCCGGGTCGACGCTCCGGACGGCCTCGGCGATCGCGCGGGATTGGACCTCGTCGTCCGCGGCCATATTGTAGAGCGCGCCGTGCCCCTTGACGTGCTGAAGCCCGGTCCCCTGGGCGCGCGCGAATGCCGAGAGCGCCCCGATTTGGTAGACGATCGTGGTGCGCAACTCCGCCGGCGAGAGCCGCATGTCGCGGCGGCCGAAGCCGACCAGATCCGGAAACCCCGGGTGCGCGCCGATCCCGACGCCGTGCTCGCGCGCCAGACGCACGGTCCGCTCCATCACGAGGGGATCGCCGCCGTGCACGCCGCAGGCGACGTTCGCGGAGGTGATCTCCGGCATCAACGCCGCATCGTCGCCGATGGTATACGCGCCGAAGCTCTCGCCGAGGTCGCTGTTGAGATCGATCGTGCGGGCCACGATGTGCTGATACGGTCCGGCGGAGGACAAGCCCTGCCTCAAGGAGCCGATTTGCACCGGCCCGAACCTCAGTCGCATGAGCGCACCCATCGGATTTCTCGGCATCGGAGCCATGGGCCGGCCCATGGCCGCCAACCTGCTGCGCCGCGGGTTTCCCGTGACGGTCACCGTCCACCGTGACGCGGAACCCGCGCAGGCCCTCCAGGCCGAAGGCGCCCGGATCGCGGCGTCCCGCGCCGACCTGATCGCGGCCGCCTCCATCATCATCGCGTGCCTGCCGACCTCGACGGAAGTCGAAGAGGCCGTGCTCGGCCCGGGGGGCGTCCTCGAGACGGCGGCCCGGGGCGCCGTGTTCGTGGACATGGGCACGAGCCGTCCGGCGTCGACCCGGATGCTGGCGGAGCGGCTCGCGGCGCGCGGGCTGGCCATGGTCGATGCGCCCATTACCGGCGGGGTCCGCGGCGCGCGGGAGGCCACGCTCACGATCTACGCCGGCGGAGACGCGGCGGCGGTCGGCCGGGTGCGGCCCGCGCTCGAGACGATGGGCCGCACCGTGTTCCACATGGGCCCGACCGGCGCCGGCCACGTGACCAAGCTTCTCAATCAGATGCTGTCCCAGGGCTCGATGGCCCTGCTCGCGGAGGTGCTGCCGCTCGGCGTGCGGCTCGGACTCGACGCGGCGCAGATGATCGAGGCTCTCGGCGCCGGCTCCGGCGCCACGTTTGCGATCCCGGGGCGCGGCGCGCGCATTCTCCAGAACGATTTCGCGCCGTCCTTCCGGCTGGATCTCGCGCACAAGGATCTCCGCCTCGCCCGGGAGATCGCCGAGGACGTCCACCTCGCCCAGCCGATGACCTCCGGGGCGCTGCTCACCTTCGCGCTCGCGCGCGGCCTCGGGCTGGACGCGGAAGACAGCACCGCGCTCGTGAAGGTCTGGGAACGCTGGCTCGGCGTCGAAGTCCGCGCGGACCGGTAGGCGCAACCGCCGGGCGCGTTTGCGGCCCGACGCCCTTAGACGAGGAGGCGCACCATGCCGCACGCAACCGCAAACGGCGTCCGTCTCTACTACGAGGTCACGGGACGGGGCACGCCGCTGGTGTTCGTGCACGAATTCGCCGGCGACTGCCGGAGTTGGGACGGGCAAGTCGCCGCTTTTGCCCGCCGGTACCAGGTCGTCACGTACAACGCGCGTGGCTATCCGCCGTCCGACGTCCCGGAGACCGTCGATGCGTACTCGCAGGATACCGCCGTGGAGGACCTGCGCGCGGTGCTTCAGCACGTGGGCGCCGGGCCGGCGCACGTCTGCGGGCTGTCCATGGGCGGGTACGCCACGCTGCACTTCGGGCTGCGGTACCCCGACCTGGCGCGCTCGCTTGTGGTCGCCGGCTGCGGGTACGGCTCCGGCGATCCGGAGACGTTCCGCCGGGAGGCGGACACGCTCAGCGCACGCATCGAGCGCGACGGCATGGCGGCCGTGGCCCCGATGTACGCCGACGGCCCGGCGCGGGTGCAGTTCCAGCGGAAGGACGCACGCGGCTGGCGGGCGTTCGCCGACGCGCTGGCGCGGCATTCGTCCACCGGGAGCGCGCTCACCCTGCGCGGCGTGCAGGGAGGGCGGCCCACGGTGTACTCGCTGGCGGATCAGCTGACGCGTCTTGCGGTGCCGGCGCTCGTCATGACCGGCGACGAGGACGAGCCGTGTCTCGAACCGGGACTGTTCATCAAGCGGCACGTCAAGACGGCCGGTCTCTTCGTTCTGCCGAACACAGGCCACACCATCAACTTGGAGGAACCGGCGGCGTTCAACGCCGCCGTGCTCGAGTTTGTGTCGCTGGTAGACTCCGGGGGATGGCCGTCGCGCGACCCGCGCTCGGTGGGCCGGTCGGCGATGGCGCCGGACGAGGGGCGCTGAGCCTCAATCCCCGGCGCCGAGGTACCGGCCGAACCACATCCCCGCGAGGCGCACTACTTCGTCGAGCGTTCCCGGCTCTTCGAAGAGGTGCGAGGCGCCGGGCACAATGGCCAGCGCGCGCACGCCCGCGAGGCGCCCCAGCGCCGCTTCGTTGAGGCGCAGCACCGGCTCGTCCCGCGCACCGACGATCAGCAGCGTCGGCGCGCGGAGACGCTCCAGCACCGCGGGCCCGGAGAGGTCTATCCGTCCGCCCCGGGATACGACCGCGCCGACGATCGCGGGATGCGCGGCGGCGGCGATCGCAGCCGCCGCGGCGCCCGTGCTCGCCCCGAACACGCCGATCGACCCCGGCGGCGCCTCCGGCCGCGCGGCCAGCCACTCTACGATGCCGCTGAGACGCCGGGCCAGCAATCCGATGTCGAAGCGCAACTCGGCCGTCCGCTCGTCCTCGGCTTCCTCGTCGCGCGTGAGCAGATCGATCAACAGCGTGCCGATGCCGAGGTCTTGGAGCGCGGCGGCCACGCGGCGGTTGCGGGGACTAAAGCGGCTGCTGCCGCTGCCGTGCGCGAACAGCACCACGCCGAGCGCCTCCGCGGGAACAGTAAGGTCGCCGTCGAGCAGCACGCCGGCAGCCGGGACGCGGATCTCGCTCATGCCCGTCCTCCAAGGTAGGCCCGCCGCACTTCCGGATGCCCCAGGATCTCTTCCCCGCTGCCCTCGAAACGCACGCGTCCCTGCTCCAGCACGTACGCGCGGTCGCTGTTGCGCAGCGCGGTGCGGGCGTTCTGCTCGACGATCAGCACGGCGACGCCCCGCCGGTGGAATTCGCGCACTTTCGCGTACACGAAGTCGGTCGCCGCGACGGACAGCCCGATCGTCGGCTCGTCGAGCAGCACGAGCCGGGGGTTGACGAGGAGCACGCGGGCGATCTCAAGCATCCGCCGCTCACCGCCGCTCAATGTTGCGGCGCGGGCGCGCCGCCGCGCCGCGAGCGCCGGAAATTCCTCGAGCAGGCGTTCCACGTCGCGGCGCACCTGCCGGTCGGAACGCACGTACGCGCCAAGGTGAAGATTGTCTTCGACGGTCAGATGCGGCAGGGCGCTGGGGCCCTGCGGTACGTAGGCGATGCCGCGGCGCAGGATCTCCGGCGGACGATGGCCGAGGAGCGAGGCGCCCTCGAAAAGCACGTCGCCGCGCACCGGCCGGAGGTAGCCAAACACCGTTTTGAGCAGCGTGGACTTGCCGGCGCCGTTCGGTCCGATCACGCACACCGTCTCGGCAGGCCGGACACTAAGCGACACGCCCCGCAGGACTTCCTGCTGACCGTAGCCGCCGTGCACGTCGACGACGGCGAGCAGCCCCGCGAAGCCGGGGTCAGCGTCCATAGTAGAGGCGGAGGACCTCCTCGTTGCGCTGGATCGCGTCAGGCGGGCCTTCCGTGACCACGCGCCCCTCGGCCAGGAAATACAGCCGGTCGGCGAGTTCCATGACGACGTCCATGTTGTGCTCGATGATCAGGAACGTCACGCCCTCGGCGTTCTGCGCCCGAATGTGGTCCTTGATGCGCTCGATCACCGTGAGATTCACGCCGGCGACGGGCTCGTCCAGCAGTACGAGACGCGGCCGGCGCATCAGCGCCATCGCGAGCGACAGCAGCTTTTGCTGGCCGTACGACAGGGCCGAGGCCGGTACCCCGCGGTGCCCGGCGAGCCCCACGAAGCGCAGCAACTCCGCGCCGCGGACGTCCGCGGCCGGCGGGCTCGGCGTGAGCGACGCGAGAAGCGACTCGCCGCGGTGCTCCTGGCCGACGAGCAGATTTTCCGTCACGGTCAGCGCCGGAAACACGCGCATGAGTTGAAATGTGCGCGCGAGGCCCTGCTGCGCGATCCAGGCCGGTGCGCGTCCGCTGATCGCCGTCGGCCGTTCGCCCCCGGGCCTGCGGCGCGAGCCAAAGCCGCCCAGACGGGGGCCGCGTCCATCGGGGGAACCGTCGCCGCCGCGCAACATGACGCGGCCGCCCGATGGGGCGAGAAATCCGGTGACGCAGTCGAACAGCGTCGACTTGCCGGCGCCGTTCGGGCCCAGAATACCGACGATCTCGCCGCGCTTCACGTCGAGCGTCACGCCGCGCAATGCCTGCACGCCGCCGAAATGCATCGCGAGATCCCGCACTTCGAGGACGGCAGGGCCGGGATCGTGCGGCGCCGCCGGCCGGCCGGACCCGCCGTCCGCCTGCGGCTCGATGTGCGGCACGCCGGCGCCCGCGCGACGCAAGTGTGCAAGCAGGCCGACGAGGCCGCGCGGTTCGTAGACGGCGACGATCATGATCGCCAGCCCGTACACGACATAATCGTATCCGCGGCCAAGGCCGCCGAGGGAGCCGCCGGCGTACTGCGACAAGAGCGTCAGAAAACCGGCGCCCAGCACAGGACCGATGACGGTGCCGCGCCCGCCGAGCAGCGCCATCACGGCGAAGAGGACCGAGCGGGACGAATCGAGGACCGTTGACGGATCGATGTAGAGGACGTACTGCGCGAACACGGAGCCCGCGAGCGCGGTGAGGCCCGCGCTCAGGCCGATCGCGAGCAGCTTGTACCGGCGCGTCGGCACGCCCAGGGCCTGCGCGGCGCCCTCATCCTGATCGACGGCCCGGAGATACAGGCCGAGCCGCGTCCGGTCGATCAGCCACGCGAGCGCGCACGCGAGTGCGAGCAGCGCGAGCGCCAGCTCGTAGTACGGCGGCTTCGTCCGCCACATCATCGCGTCCGTCCGGCCGATCAGCCGCACGGGGAGGTACAGGCCGACGGCGCCGCCGGCGAGCGGCCAGTTGAGGACCACGATCCGGACCAGTTCCGCGAGCGCGAGCGTCCCCAGCGCAAAATAGTGGCGGCGGAGGCGGAAGGTCGGGTATCCGACGATCAACGCGACGGCCGCGGCGACCGCGGCCCCGATCCACATGCCGGCCCACGGACTCACCGCCGCCGACGCCAGCAGCAGTGTGCTCGTGTAGGCGCCGGCGCCGAAGAACACCGCGTGGCCGAACGACAATTGGCCGCCGTAGCCGCCGAGCAGATTCCAGGCCTGCGCGGCCGTACCGTAGATGCAGGCCAGAATGAGGCCGTTCATGAGATAGGCGTTGTGCACGACGAGCGGCACGCAGGCCGCCGCGATCCAGAGGACGAGCACGGACGGGCTCACGGCGTCTCGCGGCCGAGCAGGCCCGTCGGGCGGACGAACAGGACCAGCAGAAACACCGCAAACACAAACACGAGTTTGAACGTCGGCGAGAGCAGGGTCCCCGCGATGCCCTCGATCAGACCGATGGCGACGCCGCCGACCAGCGGCCCCAGCAGGCTGCCGAATCCGCCGAGCACGACGCTCGCGAACGCGATCAGCACGAACGCGTCGGCGACGGTCGGGCTCGCCTGATAGAACGGCAGGAGAAACACGCCCGCCACCGCGGCGCTGGCGACGCTGAGGCCCCAGGCGAGCGCGTACATGCGCTCGACCTCGATCCCCAGGGCCAGCGCCGCCACCGGATTCTGCGCGGTGGCCTGGAGCGCCTTGCCGGTCTTGGTGCCCTGCAGCCACGCGTGGAGAAGCGCGTACGTCACGAGCGCCGCGAGCGCGGCCGCGACCTTCTCCCCGCCCACCGGCACGCCCGCGATCACGACGGTACCGGACGCGGCGGGCCACGCGATCCCGCGGTAGTTCGGTCCGAACACGGCGAACGCGAGGTACCGCAGGAAGAACAGCAGTCCGAACGTCGTGAAGATCTGCGTGACGGGCGGGGCCTGCACGACGCGGCGGATCAGCACCCGGTACGTCGCGACGCCGGCGACGAAGGCGAGGGGCACGATCACCACGAGACCGCCCGGCGGCGTGAGGCCGAACCACCGGTTCGCGAAGAACATCGCGTACATCGCGAGCATCATGTACTCGGCGTGGGCGAAATTGATGACGTCCATCACGCCCCAGATCAGTCCGAGGCCGAGCGACACCAGGGCGTAGACGAGCCCCATCACGAGCCCGCCGACCGCGGCGGCGAGGAAGAGGTCCACGCGCCCGCTCAACGGACGGCCCGGCGCGTAGCGCGCCGGGCCGCCGACGGTCCACTACCGATCGTCGCGCTTAGCGCTTGTCCCAAGCGGGCGCCGGCCACACGACCGCCGTCTCCGCGAGATCGAACGGCCAGACGACCTTGTACGCCCCATCGAGGAGTTGGACCATCACGCCGCTCGCCTGTTCGTTCTGCCCGTTCTTGTCGTACTTGACGCCCCACGGCATGATGGTGGCGCTGGCCGGCACGTTCGTGGTCAGCAGACCCTGGAGGACCTGGGTGGGCGACGTGCCGCCGCCGCGGTTGATCGCGTCCGCGAGCGCCAGGAACCCCGTGAAGCTGCGTGCGTTGGTCTCATCCATGTTTTCGTTGTACCGGCCGCGATACAGGTCGTTGACCTTCCGCACGAGCGCCTTGCGCGCGCCGAGGCCGAGCGCCCATGCCGCGCGGCTGATGATATAGTAGCCGTCCTTGCCTGTCTGCTTCACGTAGTCGGGCTGCACGTAGCCCGAGTCCTGCGCCACGATCGCCGGCGGCATGTAGCGCATCGTCTTGAGCGTCCGGATCGCCGTCACCGCATCGATGAGGTAATTGTTGGCGATCAGTACGTCTGGCGCGGCCGAGCGGACGCGCGCCAACTCCGCGTCGAGGGAGGCGGGCGGCGACGTGTACATCTCGCGGGCCACCAATTGGTAGCCTTGCTGCCGCGCCATCTCTTCTTCGACCTTGGCGGCGGTCGCTCCGAACTCCGTGTTCTCGGACAGGATGGCGACCTTGCCGATCTTCCGGCCGCGCTTTTTCAGATCGGCAAACGTCTGGTAAAACATCGACGTGAACGTCCGGTCGTGCGGACCGGTGCGGAAGAACCACTTGAACCCCCGTTCCGTCAGCGTCGGCGACGACGACTCCGGGTTGAGGAAGGGGATGCCGCGCGTTTCGGCGGCGATGCTCGCGGTCTGCGTGAACGCGCTCGCGTAGCACCCCATGAGCGCGACGACCTTCTCCTGGTCGATCAGCCGCTCGGCTTCCGCGCGCGCGGTCGCCGGGTCCTTCGCGTCCGCCCACACGAGCCGGATCTTGCGGCCGCCGAGTTTCGGAAGACCCGCCCCCGCGGCGAGCGTCAGCGGCGCGAGTTCGGGATGCGGCGTGTTGACGATCTCCGCGGCAAGCTCGACCGCCTTCCGCGTGTCGGCGCCGACGAGCGCGAGCGAGCCGGTGAGCGGATACAGCGCGCCGATCGCGATCTCACCGCCCTGGGCCGACGCCGGCGACGCGCGCCAGCCGCCCGCCGCAAAGACCGCCGCGCCGGACGCCACTTTCAGCCACTCGCGCCGCGTCAATCCGAACCGCGCCATGTACCCACCCCCAATGAGTTGCGCCGGGCAGCACGCGTCGAAGAGCAGCTGTGTTGCTATCCCGCGGCCAGGTCCTCGTCCAGGAGATCGGTCAGGAACATGTGTCCGGGCGCGTGGGTGATCATGAACCCGACGCCCGCCTCGATCGCTACCGCCTGCGGCGTCACGCCGCACGCCCAAAAGACGGGCACTTCGCCCGGCTCCATGACCGGCGGTTCACCGTAGTCGGGACGGCCGAGATCGCCGATCCCAATGGCCGCCGGATCGCCGATGTGCACCGGCGCCCCGTGAGCGCGAGGATACCGCCCGGTGATGAGCACCGCCCGCGGCACGTGTGCCGCGGGCAGCGGCCGCATGCTGACCACCATCGGACCGTGCAGGGCGCCGGCCGCGCGGCACGGGATGGACGTGATATACATCGGCACGTTGCGTCCGCACTCGATGTGGCGAAGGGGAATGCCCCCGCGCTGCAGCGCGCTCTCGAACGTAAACGAGCAGCCGAGCAGAAACGCGACCAGATCGTCGCGCCAGTACGGCGTGATGTCGGTCTCCTCGACCGCCGGCCGGCCCCGGCGGTACACGCGGTACTTGGGGACGTCGGTGCGGAGATCCGCGCCCGGCGCCGCGATCTTCGGCTCCGGGCTCCCCGGATCGGTGACGTCGAGCAGTGGACACGGCTTAGGATTGCGCTGGCAAAAGACGAGGAAGTCGTACGCGGAGGCGTGGGGCAGGACGACGAGGTTGGCCTGCGCGTACCCAGGCACGAGCCCGGCCGTCAGTGACTGCCACTCGCCGCGCCGGATCCGGGCGCGCAGTTCCGCCGGCCGGGTCCCTTGCAGTGCTTCGACCCGTGTGCTCATTGGGCACGCATTCCGCGACGTTCCCGCGCGGTCCTGCCGGTACCGCGCGGCGCTACGCCTGTGACCGCCGCGCGCGGCGGACGAGCGGTTCCACGAACGGATTGCTGCGCTTCTCCTCGCCGATGGTGGTCTCGGGACCGTGGCCCGGATAGCAGACCGTCTCGTCGGGCAGCGGCAGCAGCACCCGCACGATCGAGGCGAACAACGCCTCCTGGTCCGCCCCCGGGAGGTCCGTGCGTCCCACACTCCCCGCGAAGAGCGTGTCGCCCGTGAATACCAGCCCGTCGCCGAGGAGGCAGACGCCGCCGGGGCTGTGGCCGGGCGTGTGGCGGACCGTGAGCCGCAGGCTCCCCGCCCGGACGAGGTCGCCCTCGGCGAGCCACCGGTCCGGCACGGGGGACGGCGGCAGATCGATCCCGAAGAGCGCGCGCGCCCGCGCGGGCCCCGTTTCGAGCACCGGCCGTTCGGCCTCGTGGATCCAGAACGGCACGTGCGCGGCCCGCCGCACCGCGTCCACCGCCTGTACGTGATCGAAGTGGCCGTGCGTGTTGACGATCGCGACGGGATGCGCGTCCAGACGCCGGAGCGCGGCCAGGATGCGATCGGCTTCGTCGCCCGGGTCGATCACGAAGACGTCGCGGGTCGCGTCGTCTCCGAAGATGTAGCAGTTCGCAGAGACCGGGCCGACGGGGAAGCTCTCGAGAATCATCGCGGGTCCCCGCCGGCCCGATCGTTAGGCGTTGCTCGTCACGCGGGCGCGCCGACCTTGGCCGTGCTCAGCGCCTTGATGATCTCGCGGCAGAACGCCGGCAGGTCCGGCGGCGTCCGGGACGAGATGAGATTGCCGTCGACGACGACTTCCTTGTCAACGTAGTGGGCGCCGGCGTTGATGACGTCGTCCTTGATCGCGCTCACGCAGGTCATGGTCCTGCCCTTCACGATCCCGGCCGAGATCGGCACCCAGCCGGCGTGGCAGATCGACGCGACGATCTTCCCGGCCTGGAACGCCTCGCGGACGAGCCGCAGCATCGGCTGATGGCGCCGCATATAGTCGGGCGCGTAGCCGCCGGGAACGATGACGGCGTCGAAGTCGGATGATTTCGCGTCGTCCATGGAAATGTCGGCCTTGGCCGGGAACCCTTCCTTGCTCTTGTACGCCTCGCCGGCCTTCGGGCCGACGATCGTCACGGTCGCCCCCGCCTCGCGCAGGCGCATAACCGGGTACCACAACTCGAGATTCTCGTAATGGTTCTCGGCGAGGACGGCGACGCGTTTACCGCTGAGCTCCATGCAGCACCTCCGGGGTTGAAGATCGTGGAGATTATCCCGGTCTTAGTATAGGAAGCGTGACGCATGACGGTCAACGGACGGCGGCGGTACTGTGGCGCGCCGTGGTCCGTCCCGCCCCGCTGCGCGCCCCGCGTGACGCGCCGTGACGCGCTCCGGGTGATGGGGCGGTGCGCGGGGAGGGTCCGTACGAATTGCCACTCTGCGCCATGGCTTGAGAAATATGACGAATTCGTTCGCTAAGTCAACGATGCGCGCGGTGCGCGCGCGGTGCGTGCGCGGCTGTTTATTCTTCATATTCGCAATAGCCGCAGCACGGTGGGACGTGCGAATCCGGAGTAGCCTTACTTAGCGTGCACATTTGCCTTATTTTCAAGGGCTGGCGCGTGTAGGCGTAGACCGGGTCGAGCAAGATCGAAGTGTCAGTCGTGCGCCACGTTCGGTGTGTCCCGTCTCGGAGATCCCGCACCGGCGCGTCCGATCCCCCGATTCTCGCTGTGTAACAGAAAACCGCGTTCGCCAAACATTGTGAAGACGGCCCCTCTCCGTGCCCTCGAGCTCGGCCGGAGCCCAAGGGCGCGCCCAGGCCGCGGGGTTCCGAGGCGCCCCCGGGCCCGCTGCCACACGGCCCGGCGCGGTCCCGACACCGGCCTTATTAGCGGGGTTTCGCGACCTCGGCGGACCGGGCCGGTATCTCCCCTACCCCTCGGCGACGCGGAGAGGCTGGTTCAGCCTTCGCACGGTACTGGGATTCCGTTCGTCTCGATG
>DASYZR010000089.1 GCA_035945995.1 bacterium | reverse complement strand
GGACGGCGGGGACGGGCGGCCGGGCGGCGGCGCGGTCCGCGGCGAGGCCGTCCGCGAGAGCGAAGGCTCGGCCCGCCGGCGGCGGCAGGCCGGCAAAGGGCCGGCGGACGGTGGCACGCGCCTCGGTCCGGAAGCGCCCGCGGAAGGGCGCCCGGCACTAGCCCGGCCGGTCTCCGTCACCGCCGGTTCCGCGACGCGCCGCGATGAGATGACGCAGCGACTTCGCATCGGCACGCGCGGAAGCCGGTTGAGCCTGCGTCAGACACAGATTTTCGTCGAGACCCTGCGGCCGTACGCGCCGGACCTCGCGGTCGAGACCGTCGTGATCCACTCGGCGGGGGACCGGGCCCCGTCGGTTCCGCTCGAGCAGTTGGAGGGCATCGGCTTTTTCGCCAAGGAGCTCGAGGCCGCGGTGGCCGCGGGCCGGTGCGATCTCGCGGTCCACAGCGCGAAGGACCTGCCGACCACCCTGCACCCGGCGCTGTGTCTCGGCGCGGTGCTCCGCCGCGCCGATCCGCGCGACGTCCTCGTCTCGCGGGACAACCTGCCGCTCGACCGGCTTCCGCTCGGCGCCCGTATCGCGACGAGCAGCCTGCGGCGGGCCGCGCAGCTGCGGGCGTGCCGCCCCGACCTCGTCATCGTGCCCATTCGCGGCAACATCGATACGCGGCTTGCCAAGCTCGACCGGGGCGACGCGGATGCGCTGTGCCTGGCCGGGGCCGGGCTGGTGCGGATGGAATGGGCCGGCCGGGTGTCCGAATGGCTCGAGCCCGACATCATGCTGCCCGCGCCCGCGCAGGGGGCGCTCGTCGTGGAGGCGCGCCGCGACGACGCCGAGGTCCGGACGCTCCTGCGCGCCGTCGACGATCCTCCTACGCGCGAAGCCGTCACCGCGGAACGCGCCTTCGTGGCGCGTCTCGGCAGCGGATGCCGGGCGCCGGCCGCGGCGCTCGCGACGCTCGACGGCGGTCGCGTGACATTGGAGGGCTTGGTCGCGAGCGAGGACGGACGCGTCGTCCGGCGGCAGCGCGCCGCGGCGCCGGCGGGGGCGGCCGGCTGGCTCGGACTGACCGTGGCCGACCGCCTGCTGGCGCACGCCGGGGACCTGGCGGTGGCGGCGCCGCGGTCCGCCGCGCGAGGCCGGTGAGCCGCCCTTCCGCGAGCACGTCGCTGGCCGGGCGGCGGATCGTCGTGACGCGCCCCCGCGCCGACGACCGGTTGCGGCGGTTGCTCGCGGCCGAGGGCGCGGAGATCGTCGAGTTTCCGACGATCCGGATCGCGCCCCCGCCGGACTACGAACCGCTTGATGCGGCTCTGGCCCGCCTGGCGGAGTATGCGTGGGTGGTCTTCACGAGCCGGAACGGCGTCACCGCCGTGGTCGACCGGCTGGCGGCCCTCGGCCATCGCGCCGCCGTGCTGGGCCGCGCGCGCCTCGCGGCGATCGGCCCGGGCACCGGGGAGGCTCTGCGCCGGCACGGTCTCACCGTCGACGTCTCGCCGGCCGAGTTCCGGGCCGAGGCGCTCCTCGCTGCGCTCGCGCGCGGCGGTCTGCGCGGGACGCGCGTGCTGATCCCCCGGGCGGCCGTGGCGCGCGATGTGCTGCCGGACGGGCTCCGGCGGGCCGGTGCCGTCGTTGACGTCGTGGCCGCGTACCGCACCGACGTGGAGCATCGGCAGGTCCCGGAGGCCGCGGCGGCCGTTCGGGGAGGCCGGATCGACGCGATTACCTTTACGAGTTCCTCCACGGTGCGCCACTTTGTGCGTCTCGTCGGTCCCGGCGCGGCGCGCGCGCTCGACGGGGTGCTTGTGGCCTGCATCGGTCCGGTTACGGCTGAGACCGCCCGCGCGGCCGGCCTCCGCGTCGGCATCGTGGCGCAGCACTACACATTGGCGGGGTTGGTCGATGCCCTGCGGACGGGCCTCGGCCGCCGCAGGCCGGCCGCGAAAGGACGGAGAGCCTGATGGGATTTCCCGAGCGGCGGCTCCGCCGCCTCCGGCGCACCGATCGTCTGCGCGACATGATCCGCGAAACGGCCCTGGCGCCGGCGGATTTCGTCGCGCCGCTGTTCGTGAAGGAAGGCGTGCCGAGGCCGGTGCCGATTCCGTCGATGCCGGGCCAGGTGCAGCACACCGCGTCCAGTGTCGTGGAGGAATGTGGCGCGCTCGCCGAGACCGGTGTGGCGGCGATCATGCTCTTTGGAATTCCGGCCCGCAAGGACGAGACCGGCACGCCGGCGTGGGACGCCGAGGGCATCGTCCAGCAGACGCTGCGGCGCGTGCGCCGCGAGGTCGGCGACCGGCTCGTGCTCATCCCGGATCTCTGCCTCTGCGAGTACACGTCGCACGGGCACTGCGGCGTCCTCGTGGACGGCGCGGTGGACAACGACGCAACCGTGCAGGCCTACGCGCGGATCGCGGTCTCGTACGCGGAGGCGGGGGCGGATCTCGTTGCCCCGTCCGGCATGATGGACGGGCAGGTTGGCGCGATCCGACGGACGCTGGACGCCGCGGGCGGGACCCACGTCGGGATCCTGGCCTACGCGGCCAAGTACGCGTCCGCCTTCTTCGAGCCGTTCCGGTACGCGGCCGAGAGCGCCCCGCAGTTCGGCGACCGCGCCGGGTATCAGCTCGACCCGGCCAACGTGGACGAAGCGCTGCGCGAGGTGCGGCTGGACATCGAGGAAGGCGCGGACATCGTGATGGTCAAGCCCGCGCTGCCGTATTTGGACGTCATCGCGCGGGTCAAGACGACCTTCGGGGTGCCGACCGCGGCCTACCACGTGAGCGGCGAGTACGCGATGCTCACGGCCGCGTCTGCGAACGGCTGGCTCGACGAGTCCCGCGCCATGTGGGAAGTGCTGACGGCGATCCGCCGCGCGGGCGCCGATCTGATCCTCACCTATTTCGCCCGCGCCGCCGCGGAGCGCCTGCGCCGCGGCTGACCGGCCCGCCCCGCGGCAGCGGGGCGCCCGGCGTGCGCCGCACCCCCGCCGCAGCCGGCGCGGGGCATAGGGCGCGTCCTGCCGTCGTTGCACCCGGTGACATGGCGGACCCGGCACCGCGGACGGTGATCGTGATGCCGCTCTACAACGAGGCGGCCACGCTAGCCGGCGTCCTCGATGAGGTACGCCGCCACGCCGCGGCGCGCATCCTCGTCGTCGACGACGGGTCGACCGACGGCTCGGCCGGGATCCTACGGGCTGCCGGGCCGCGCGTCGCGGACCTCGAGGTGCTCACCCACGCCCAGAACGAGGGATACGGTCAATCGCTGATCGACGGCTTCCGCTACGCGCTCGACGGCGGGTTCGACGTGGCCGTGACGATCGACTGCGACCGGCAGCACGAGCCGCGGCTGATTCCCGAGTTTCTGGACGCGGTCCGGTGGTTTGACATCGTGTCCGGCAGCCGGTATCATCCGGAAGCGCCCGGCGCCGGGGATCCTGCGCCGCCGGACCGGCAGCGGCTCAACGAAGACATCACCCGGATCGTCAACGAGCTCACGGGGTTCCGGCTGACCGACGCGTGGTGCGGGTTCAAGGCCTACCGTGTGCCCGGTCTGGCCCGCATGCGCCTCGACGAGCGGAGCTACGGCCTGCCACTGCAGGTGTGGCTGCAGGCGGCGCGATTGGGCCTGAGCGTGACGGAGCTTCCCGTGCCGCGCATCTACAAGAATCCGGACCGCCGGTTCTGGGGCGGCCTCGACGATCCCGACGCGCGGCGGACATACTACTTGTCGATCATCGACCGGGAGGTGAGCCGGTGGCGCACGTCCTCGTAGTCGGGGCGCATCCCGACGACGCGGAAATCGGCATGGGGGGCACGATCGGCGCGCTCGTGCGGCGCGGCGACACCGTCACGCTCCTCGATCTCACCGACGGCGAGCCGACGCCGATGGGCTCGCCGGAGCGACGCCGTGCCGAGAGCGAGGCAGCCGCGCGCGTCCTCGGCGTCGAACGCCGGATCACGCTGCCCCTGCCGAACCGCTATCTCATGGATACCCTCGAGAACCGCGTCGCGGTCGCCGAGGTGATCCGGGAGACGCGGCCGGACGTGGTGTGCGCGCCCTACTGGGTGGACGCCCATCCCGACCACGTCGCGGCGGAGCGGCTCGCCGAGGCCGCGCGCTTCTACGCCAAGCTGACGCGCACCGACATGCGCGGGACGCCGTACTACCCGGAGCGCATCCTGCATTTCTTCTGTACGCACTACCGGCTGCAGGTCGTCCCGGCGTTTATCGTGGACGTGTCCGAGCACATGGAGCGCAAACTGGAGGCGGTGGCGTGCTACCGCTCGCAGTTCAACGAGGAGCGCGGCAATCTCGCGATTCTCGAGACGATCCGGTCGGTGGCGGCCTACTGGGGCAGCCGTATCCGGCGCCCCTACGGCGAGCCGTTCGCGAGCAAAGAGCCGATCGGCGTCCGCACGCTCGGAGATCTGCTCTGATGCCGGAATCGGCGGCCGTGGCGGCGGAGTACACGATTCCCGAGCGGTCGGGCGAGACGCTGTTCGTCCCGCCGCTCGACCGGCTGACGTCGCTCGTGGCCCCGTACGCGCCGTCCGGCGCGTACGGGGCCGCGATCCTCGGCGTGCCCTTGGCGGAGTTTCGCCGGACGGCACGCGCGCGCGCGCTCGCCCTCGCGGCCGGGACCGGCGCGTGGGCCGCCGGGCGTGATGAACCGGCACGCGCCGCGCCCCCGGGCCGGGGCCGGGACAACCGGCCGCTCGTCCTCATGGGTCACCAGCCCGTGTTCTTCCATCCCGGCGTCTGGGTCAAATACTTCCTGTTGAACCGGCTGTGCGGTATCAACGGCGCCCGCGGCGTGCACCTCGTCGTCGACACGGACGCCACGGGGCCGATCGCGGCCCCGGTACCGGTCGTGCGGGACGGCGTCGGGCGCACCTCACACGCGCTGGTCGCCCTGCCCGACAACGTGCCCCTGGAAGCCGCCGCGGTCCCGACGCCGCATGCCTGGGCGTTGTTCGTCGAGGCCGTCCGCCGGGATCTCGGCACGCTGGGCGTCCCGGGGCTGACCGACCGGCTGATGGCGTTTGCGGCGGGAGAATCCGCCGCGCGGCGGGACGGCGCCACGCTGGCCGGGTATCTCGACATCCTGCGCCGCGAATACGAGAGCCGCGCCGGTACTGCGCGCTACGCCGATCTTACGGTGTCGGCGCTCTCCGACACGCCGGAATTTCAGGCGTTTGCGCTGCATCTCTTGCAGGAGCCGCGCGCCCTCCTCGCCGCGTACAATGGATGTTTGGACGCGTATCGGCGGACCCACCGCGTCCGCTCCCTCGCCAATCCGTTTCCGAACCTCATGCAGACCGGCGAGTGGAGCGAAGCGCCGTTTTGGATCCTCCACGAGGGCCGCCGGGCGGACCTGTGCGCCCGGCGCGAGGGGAACCGGCTGGCGCTCGGTTGTGCCGGTGAGCCGCTCGCGACCGTTCCGGCCGGGCCGGGAGGGCTGGAGGCGCTCGCCGCGTCGCACCTGGCGCTCCGGCCGAAGGCCATCACGCTCACGATGTTCGCGCGGCTCTGCGTGGGCGATCTGTTCATCCACGGCGTCGGCGGCGGCCGGTACGATCGCGTGACCGACGCGTTCACCGAGCGCGTTTTCGGCGTCCGGCCTGCACCCTATGCCGTCGCGACGGCGACGCTGCACCTGCCGCTCGAGGGCGGACGCCGTCGCGCCGTCGAGCGGCACGCACTCGAGCGCCGGCTGATGGACCTGCGCCACAACCCGGACCGGCATCTCGCGGCGGCCGGCGAGGCCGAGCGGCGCCTCATCGACGAAAAATGGACCTTGATCCGAGAGGTGGAGACGATGCGGCCGGGGCCGCAGCGCCGGGCCGCAACGCGGCGGATCCGCGAGATCAACGGGCGGCTCGCCGAAGCGCTTGCGCCCGAGATCGCGCGCCTCGAAGCCCACCTCCACGCGCTGCGGATCGAGCCGCCGGCCGAGGACGCGCTCGAGTTCCGCGGCTATCCGTACTTCCTGTTTGCACCGGGGGACGTGGCGGCCCTCGTCGGCGGTGTTGCGGGACCCTGACCCGTCCGCGGCACCGACGGCGCCGGCGGCGCGGGACTCCGCCGATGCGGCCGTGCCGCGGAGCGCGGCGGCGATCGCCGCCCGGGATCTGTGGCGGGGATTCGGCCGCGAGCGCGTCCTGCGCGGCGTATCGCTCGACGTGCCGGCCGGCGGGGGCCTAGCCGTCTTCGGCGCCAACGGATCGGGCAAATCGACGTTACTGCGGGTGCTGGCCGGCCTCCTGCGCCCGGCGCGCGGGACGGTGCGCGTCGCCGGCGACGACCCCTTCGCCGCGCCGCGCGCGCGCTGCCGGATCGGCTACGTCGGCCATGAGCCGATGCTGTACGGCGGCCTGACGATCCGGGAAAACCTGCACCTGTACGCGGCGCTGTACGCGCTTGAGGCGGCGCCGGGGCGGATCGACGAGGTCTCAGCGCTCCTCGACCTCACCCGGTACCGCGACACGGTCGTGGCCCGGCTCTCGCGGGGACTCGTGCAACGGGCGGCGGTCGCGCGCGCGCTGCTCCACGCGCCGGACGTGTTGCTGCTCGACGAGCCCTTCTCCGGGCTCGACCCGGACGCCGCCGCCCGTGTGGCCGCGCACGCCGGCGCGTTTCGCCGGGCCGGCGGGACCGTCGTGCTGGCGACGCATCAGGGCACCGACGCTGTCCGCCTCGCCTCCGACGCGCGCCTTCTCGCGAACGGCCGGCTCGGCGCCCCGCGCGTGCTGGCCGGCGCGGACGCGGAGAGCGTCGAGGGCTGGTATCGAGAGGCGGCCGCCGCGGCGCGGCGGGCCCCGGCGCGGCCGTCGTGAGGGCGGCCGCCGCGCTCGTTTGGAAGGACCTCGTCGCGGAGGCGCGCACGCGAGAGCTCATGACCTCGATGAGCCTGGTGGGCTTTCTCTCGCTCGTGGTGCAGGGGCTCGCCGTCGGCAGCTCGCCGCCGGCCGAGGTCACGGCGGCCATCCTCTGGATCACCGTCGTCTTCGCGTCGACCCTCGGCCTCGCGCGGGCGCAGGCGCTGGAGCACGACCGTCAGGCGCTGTCCGGCATCCTCCTCACGCCCGTGGGGCGGGGGACGCTGTTTCTCGCCAAGTGCACGGCGAATCTGTTGCTCACGCTCCTGCTCATGGCCGTCGTGGTGCTGGCCGCCACGGCCCTCGTGAACGCGGCGATCGGGCGACACCTCGCGGCCCTCGCGCCGCCGCTGGCGCTGGGCGGCGTCGGGTTCGCGGCCACCGGGACGCTGTTGGGGGCGATGGCGGCGACGACGCGCCTCCGCGAGGTGCTCCTGCCCATCCTGCTCGTGCCGGTGGCGCTGCCGGCGATCATCGTGTCGCTGACCGGCGTGACGGCCGCCCTCGACGGCGCGGGCGTGGCGGCGGTGCTCGGGCCCGTCCGGTTCCTCCTCGCGTTCGACGTGATCGTGCTGGTGTTGGGCGTGTGGTTGTTTGAGTACGTGGTCGAAGAGTGACGGCCGGCGGGCGGTTTCATTGAAACGGCCCCGACGGTCCGCTATCATTTTCCCCGTGCGCCGGTCGCGGGACGGATGGCTCATGTGGACGATGGGGGGCCTGATGTTAGTCTCCCTGTACGGGGCTTTCGTCTACGCTCCGCGCGAGCGCATCATGGGCGACGTCCAGCGGATCTTTTACGTGCATCTGCCGCTTGCCTGGGTCGGATTCGTCGCCTTCGGCCACGCCGCGTGGGCGGCGGCGCAATATCTTCGCACCGGGCGGCGGAGCTGGGACGTCGCCAGCGCCTCGGCGGCGGAAATCGGCGTGCTCTTTGCGAGCCTGGTCATCATCACGGGATCGCTGTGGGCCCGGCCGGTGTGGAACACCTGGTGGACGTGGGACCCTCAGCTCGTCACCTACCTCATTCTCTGGTTCATCTACGCCGGCTATCTGATGCTGCGCGCCGCGGCGGGTGAGGACGACCGCCAGCGGAGGATCGCCGCGGTCTTCGCCATCGTCGGCTTCGTCGACGTGCCGCTCGTGTGGTTATCGGCCCGCTACCTGCGGGCGCTATCGCCGGTGATCTTCACGTCGCACAGCGTGGGGCTCGCCCCCGCGATGGCGTGGGCCCTGGCCGCCGGTCTCGCCGCCTGGAGTCTCGTGTACGTGCTGCTCGTGCGGCTGCGGATTCGTATCGGCGTGATGGAGGCGCGGATGGCGATGCTCGCCGACGATCAGGCGGTGACGGCATGACGGTGACGGCATGACCTACCTTTTTTGGTCGTTCACGATCGTCTGGATCGCCCTCTTCCTCTACGTCCGCGCGCTCCTCCGACGCACCCAGGCGCTGGAGGACGAGATGCGCCGGCTCGGCGGCGGCGATCACGAGACGGCGCACGCCGCGGGCCACGAGGACGACGCGGCGGTGGGCCGGGCGGCCGGTTCCGTGGCGCGGTGACCCGCGTGGAGGCGCGGCCGGGGGCGGGCCGCCGCACGCTCGCGTTTGCCGGCGGCGCCGTCCTCATCGTGCTCTCGCTGGCCTACCTCGTGTACGGCGGCATTCAGCAGGGCGCGACCTACTGGGTGACGGTCGGTGAGTTGGTGCAGCGCGGCCCCGCCCTGCCGTCGCGCGTGCGCCTCGGCGGGACCGTGGCCGAGGGGACCGTGCGGTGGGACGCCGCGCACCGCCATCTCGCGTTCGTGATCACGGACGGCGCGCACACGCTGCCGGTGCGGTACAGCGGCGTCGTGCCCGATATTTTTGCCGAGGGGCGGCAGGTGGTCGTGGAGGGCGGCGTCGGGCGCGACGGGACGTTCGACGCGACCACGCTGCTTGCCAAGTGCCCGACGAAGTACAATCCGGCGGATCCGCCATCGGCGCGATGAGGCCCTGACCCCATGGCTGATCTCGGCCGCTTCGCGGTGCTGGGGGCGCTGGTGCTCGTCCTGTACGCGATCGCCGCGGCCGCGCTCGGTGCCCGCGCCCGCCGCGCCGGGACGGTCGCCAGCGCCGTGCGGGCGCTCGGCGCCGCCGCGGCGCT
>DASYZR010000088.1 GCA_035945995.1 bacterium | reverse complement strand
TGTCCTCCGAGCCGCGTGTCGCGGGCCTTCCTCCGGATGCCGACGCCGTGCTCGCCGCCCCACCGCATGTCGTGAACGTCGGGCTCGCGACGTTCGCCGACAGTCTTCGGGACCAGGGGGTGCCCGTCATCGACGTCGATTGGCGGCCGCCCGCGGGCGGTGACCCGGAGTTGCTCGACCTCTTGGACCGGGTGACGTGACGAACCGACCCGGCGAGCGGATCGATCGGGCCAACGCCGAGGCGATCGTGCGCGTGCTTGCCGCGACGCCCGTCCTGATCGGGGTGGGGCGCGCGCTGGACGTCATCCCGGGCATGGACGAGAACCTGTTCCTGCACGCCGGGCCGCCCGTGACGTGGGATCGGATGTCGGGCCCCGTGCGCGGCGCCGTGATCGGGGCGCTCCTGTACGAGCGGCGGGCGCGCGATGAGGACGAGGCGGCGTTGCTCGCGGCCTCGGGGCGTATCCGCTTCGATCCGTGCCACCACCATGGAACAGTCGGGCCGATGGCCGGCGTCGTGTCGCCCTCGATGCCCGTCTGTATCGTCGAAAACAAGCCCGGCGGCACCCGGGCCTATGCGACCTTCAACGAAGGGTACGGCAAGGTGCTGCGGTACGGCGCCTACGACGCCGCCGTCCTGGACCGGCTGCGCTGGATCGAGGGGACGCTCGCGCCGGTCGTGGGCCGCGCCCTCGAACTGGCCGGCGGCCTCGACCTGAAGGCCCTGATTGCCCAGGCGCTGCAGATGGGCGACGAGGGCCACAACCGCAACAAAGCCGGGTCGGCGCTGCTCGGCCGCCTGCTCGGACCATTCGTCGTCCGCGCCGGGGCCCAGCAGGCGGCCGAGGTCCTCCGGTACTTCGCCGACAACGATCTCGCGGCGTTGAATCCCGTCATGGCCGCCTGCAAGGCGACGATGGATGCGGCGCACGGGGTGCCGCACAGCTCCCTCGTGACCGTGATGGCGCGCAACGGCACCGACTTCGGGATTCGCGTGAGCGGACTGGGCGACCGGTGGTTCGTCGGCCCGGCCGCAGTACCCCGCGGCCTGTACTTCCCCGGGTTCACCGCGGAGGACGCGAACCCGGACGTCGGCGATTCGGCGATCACGGAGACCGCCGGCATCGGCGGCTTTGCGATGGCCGGCGCGCCGGCCATCGTGACCTTCGTCGGCGGGACCGTTCAGGACGCGACGGCGGCGACGTTGGAGATGTACGAGATCACCCTTGCCGAGCACGACGCATTTCGAATCCCCGCGCTCGACTTTCGCGGCACGCCGACCGGCATCGACGTCCGCAAGGTGGTCCGCACCGGCATTCTCCCGCGCATCAACACCGGCATCGCGCACCGGCGCGCCGGCATCGGCCAAGTCGGCGCCGGCTTGGTGCGGCCGCCCCGGGCCTGTTTTGATGAAGCGCTGCGGGCGATGGCGCAGGCGTTCGAGGGCGGCGCGGGCTTCCCCGCGAGGGACGATGAGCGCGGCGGGCCGGCGCGCGGGTGAGCCCGCGCGCCGGCCCGCGATCGGAAACTCGCTCCGCCGGCCTACCGGTTGAACTCGTGGTCTCTGTCCTGCGTGCCGGTCGTCCCCGACAAGGAGTCCGTGCCGTTCGACAGGACGACCCCCGTCATGAACTCGCCCATCCGGTGCTGGCGGGTCGCCGAACCGTTGTTGAGACCTCCCGCTTCGTTCGCGAACGCCGCCGTCGCCGCGACCGCGAGACTTCCACCGATCAGGATCATCGCAAGCGCCTTACGCATCGCCGTTCCTCCTCTCGAGTTGCCGAGCCTGTCTGGCGTCGTCCGGAGCGTGCACAACCCCGGCGCCGTCTGGCCTAGTGTGCCGTTCGCGTGTAAAGGAAATGCCCGCGGGAGTGTAAAGATTTGGTGTCGCAGCGGGCGGCGAATCAGACCGCCACCCGATGGGAGCGGCAATCGGCCGGCGGTACGTTGGGCGTGACAGGGAGGCGGACGGCCGGTCGTGAACGCGGCGCAATACATCCGGATCGCGGGCCGAGGGGCGGCGGGCGCGCTCACGCTGGCGGTGGCGTCGTATGCCACGTACGCCGGCGTCACGTGGCTGCGACACGGCCGCATCAGGGCTGCGCGTCGCGACGAGACCGATCTACTGCTGGACCGATTCATGCCGGTCTACGATATGGTCGAGCGCGAGCACGTCCGTGTAGGGCGCCGGCCGAGAGCACGCTCTCGGCGATGTACGAGCTGGATCTGCGGACGATCGAGATACCGAGGGGCGCCGGGGCCGGATGACGATGGGCGCGCGATTTCTACGGGAAGTGGCGCGGGCCGGTCTCCCCGTAGGGCCGGGGCCGGATGACGTAGTCACCGACGGCGACGTGCGTCGCCTGCCCGAACCGGCCCAACGATACCTCCGATTCATGCGGGTCGTGGGACGGCCGCGAGACTGGTCGTTCCGTCTCGAGTTCACCGGACGGTTCCGGACGAAGCCGGTGCCCGAGGTCACGTGGCACTCCGCCGATGCTGATGCCTTCGACGTGGCGCTGACGGACCGCGGCCGAACGGTGACCGGGCGAGTGACCGTCGACGAACGCGGGGCGCCGAGGGATTTCACCACCACCGACCGGTTCTGCGCCGACCCCGACGACCCGACGCGCGTGACGCGCGCTCGGTGGACGACGCCGGTGACCGGCTGGCAGCCGCTCGACGGCCGTCAGCTGCCCGTCGACGGCCGGGCGATCTGGCACCTCCCCCAGGGACCGTTTACCTACGCTGAGTTCCACCCGGTGCCGGGGAGCCTCGTGTTCAATCGTGCTCCCGGACAATGAGGAGGTGACGCAATGGAGCAGAGGCCGGCCGGGTTCCCGGCGACCCTCGAGATCGATTACCCCGAGCGCGAGCTCAACCGAGTCACGACCTTCTTCCGGCTGGTGACCGTCGTGCCCATCGCGATCGTCCTCGCGCTGGTCAGCGGGCCTGCCGGGCGGTCCGACGCATCGCATTTCGCGTGGGGGGCCGGCGGACTCGTCGTGCTGCCGACCGCTCTGCTGCTGCTCTTCCAGCAGAAGTATCCGCGGTGGTGGTTCGATTGGAACGTCGCGCTGACGGGGTTCACCACGCGCGTCGCCGCGTATCTCGCGCTGCTCCGCGACGAGTATCCGTCCGTCGACGAGGAGCAGGCCGTCCACCTCGCGATCCCGTACCCCGATGCGGCGAACGACCTGCATCGCTGGCTGGCGCTCGTCAAGTGGTTCCTGGCGATTCCGCATTACATCGTCTTGGCGTTCCTCGGGATCGCGGCGGTCTGCTGCGTCATCTTTGCCTGGTTTGCGATTCTCGTGGCCGGCCGCTATCCACGATCGCTCTTCGAGTTCGTCGTGGGCGTGCTGCGCTGGTCGCTGCGGGTGGGGACCTACGCGTTCCTGCTCACCACGGATCGCTACCCGCCCTTCAGCTTCTCGGCGTGACCGCCTATTCGGGCAGCGCGGCGATCGCCGCCACGCCGCCCGCCAGCGCCCCCGGAGGCCACGGGATCTCGAGGGCCGCCCACGTGCGCCCCGCGTCCGCCGTGCGGTACACGCCGCGATTGTTTGCCGCGTACAGCACGCCCGGTTCGTCGGGGTGCCCGGCGAAGTGGCTGACCGTCGTGCCCTCGGGATCGGGCAGCCCTTCCGTCGCCGGCCGCCACGCGCCCCGCGCGGCCCGGCGATAGATGTGGGTCTCGGCGTGGCGCGGCGAATACGCCGAATGCGGGCCCTCGGCCGCGGACACGATGACGGTGTCGGGCTCTTCCGGATCGACGGCCACGCCGACCAGGTAGCGGTGCCGGAGCCCGTCCATCCGCCGCGTCCATGTCCGGCCGGCGTTGGCGCTCTCGAAGTATCCGTCGCCGGCCGCGGAGTAGACGCGGTCCGGCGCGAGCCGGTGCGTGGCCGCGGTGTGCGTGTCGTATGGACCGCCGGGGACGCGATCCTCCCACGTGCGTCCGCCGTCCGGCGTGCGGAGGAGCGCGCCGGCCTCGATGGCAACGAAGAGGCGTCCGGTGGCCACGGGATCGGGCTCGATCCACCGGACGTGATGCGTCTCCGGGCGCGGGGGGAAACTCCACGTCGGCGCGGACGGGAGCGACCGGAGCCCGGACGACTCGCTCCACGAGGCGCCGCCGTCGGTGGAGCGAAACAGCGCGCTCGGTTCGGTTCCGGCGTAGACGACCGCGTAGTCGTCGCCGCCCTCGGTCGGGCTCGCGGCGATCGAGGTCACCAACGCGTGCGAGACGCCGGGCCCGGCCGGCTCCCAGGAGCGCCCCGCGTCATCGCTGTGCCACACGCCGCGGCCCAGGGTGCCGCAGTAGACCCGCGTGGCGGTCTCGGGATCGACCGCGACGCACGCCGCGGATGAGCCGGAGAGATGGTGCTCGACGGACCAGTCGAGGGCCCGGCGCGCGCTGAACAGTCCATGCTCGGTCGCGACGATGAGGGTGATCATACGAGCAGAAGTACGGCGGAGGCACCCATGCCGTCCTGCCGGTGGCACGGCGCCCGATCGCGACGCAGGGCGCCGGAAGCGGCTGGGAGAACCCCTGCTCCATCGGCCGGCGGTTCGGCGTATCGCGGGCGAGTCGCACCCGCGTCCCCCACGCCGCCGGCCAATCCCGTCCCACGAGGAGGACCGCGATGGCGTTCAAGCCGGTGGACCTGAGCCGGGTCCGCGTGCTCGATCTGTCCCAAAACTTCAGCGTCGACTCGCCGCCGTTTGCCTACTACGAAGGCCCCACGGTGAAGTGGGTCAAGAAGATGGCGTTCGAGGGCGTCAACGCGCAACTCATCAGCAGCACGAACCACATCGCGACGCACCTCGATTCGCCGCTCCACTTCAACGACCCGGGACCGGACGTCGCCGGGATTCCGCTCGAGTCGCTGCTCGGCCCCGCATGCGTCGTGGACTTAAGCCAGTTCGGCGTCGGCGACTACGACATCTACGGCCCCGAGCACTTCGAGCGGTGGGAGCGCAGGCACAAGATCAAGATCCAGCGCGGCGACATCCTCGTCATTCACACGGGCTACCACCACTACTACAACGAGGACTGGTACAAAGTCCGCAACCGGGACAAGCCGAATCTCCCGCGCGCGTTCCTCAAGCATCCCGGCCCGCGGCTCGAGTTCTGCGACTGGGTCCTCGACCGCGGCATCCGCTGGCTCGCGATCGACGCCATCTCCACCGACCATCCGTTCAACACCAACGTCCGGCGGGCGCGGCCGGACCTGGTGCCGGAGGTGGAGAAGAAGATCGGGATGCCGATCGACGAGGCGTTCCCCTGGCCCAAAGCCTACCAGGCGACCCACACCTATCTCTTTCCAAAGGGCGTGTTCCACGTCGAGAACGTCGGCGGCATGATCGACGAAGTGCTCGACACGCGGGTGTGGTTCGGGGCGTTCCCCTTCCGGTTCAAGGGGGGCGAGGCGGCGTTCTGCCGCTGCTTCGCGTTCGTCCAAAAATGACCTCGCCAGGACCGCTCGACGGCCTCCTGGTCGTCGACCTCACGCGGGCGCTCGCCGGTCCCTACTGCACGATGATGCTGGCCGACCTCGGCGCGCGCGTGATCAAGGTGGAGACGCCGGACGGCGGCGACGATACGCGCGGCTGGGGGCCGCCGTTTGTCCACGGCGAGAGCGCGTACTTCATGAGCATCAACCGCAACAAGGAGAGCCTGACGGCCAATCTCAAGGACGAACGGGGGCGCGAGCTGTTGTGGCGCCTTCTCGGGCGGGCCGACGTGCTCGTCGAGAATTTCCGCCCGGGGACGATGGACCGGCTGGGCGTCGGGTACGAGACGGTGCACGCCCGGCTGCCCCGCCTCGTGTACTGCTCGATTTCGGGGTTCGGGCAGACCGGACCGTACCGCGAGCGTCCGGCGTACGACCTGATCGTCCAGGGGATGGGCGGGCTGATGGCGATCACCGGCGAGGCCGACGGGCATCCGATGCGGGTCGGGGTGGCGGTCGCCGACATCTGCGCCGGGATGTTCGCCGCGTACGGCGTCCTCGCGGCGCTGCGGGTCCGCGACCGCGACGGCCGCGGCCAGTGGATCGACGCGGCGATGCTGGACGCCCAGGTCGCGTGGATGACGTACATGGCCGCCAACTACTTCGCCACGGGCGACAACCCGCCGCGCGTCGGGTCGGCCCACACCAATCTGGTGCCCTACCAGCCGTTTCCGACGCGGGACGGGTTCGTCACGGTCGCCGTCGGGAGCGAGGGCCTGTGGCAGCGGTTCTGCCGGGCGCTGGACGTGCCCTTCGCAGACGACCCGCGCTTTGCGACCAACGCCGCGCGCGTCGCGCACCGGCGGGAACTGGTGGAGGCGCTCGAGCCGGTGTTGCGGAGCGGGACGACGGCCGAGTGGGTGGCCCGGCTCGGGGAGGCCGGCGTGCCGGTCGGTCCCATCTCCCGCATCAGCGAGGTGATGAACGATCCGCAGGTCCTCCACCGTGGGATGGTGGTGGCGGTCGAGCACCCCCGCGCAGGGCGCGTCCGGGTGAACGGCGTCCCGCTGAAGTTTTCCGACACGCCGGGCGGCGTGCGGACGCCGCCACCCGTGCTCGGCGAGCACACGGCGGCCGTGCTGCGCGAGCTGGGATATCCCGGCGCGCAGGTGACGGCGCTGCGCGACGCCGGCGTCGTGTGAGCCACCCGGCCGGCCGCGCCGTTAAGATGCCATCGTGCGACGCGTCCTAATGTTCGCGCGGCCGCGGCAGGTGCCAGCGCCGGTTCCGTGCCCCTCGTGCGGGCTCACCCACCCGCCGCAGGCGCTGGGAGAGCGGCTGTACGTGTGCGCGGGGTGCGGACGCTACCTCGCGATGCCGTCGCCGGCGCGCATCCGCATGCTGGCCGATCCCGGCACGTTCCGCGAACTCGACCGCGGCCTCATCTCCGTCGATCCGCTGCAGTTCATCGACCGCAAGCCGTACCGGGCGCGGTTGATCGAGGCCCGCCGGCAGACCGGGCTCCGCGAGGCGGTGACGACCGGCCTCTGCCGCATCGGCGGCCGGCCGGTCGTGCTCGCGGTCTTCGACTTCGAATTCCTGGGCGGGACGATGGGCTCGGTCGTGGGCGAGAAGGTCGCGAACGCCTTTCAGCACGCGACCCGGCGCCGGCTCCCGCTTGTGAGCGTCGCGGCGAGCGGGGGCGCCCGGATGCAGGAAGGCATGCTCTCGCTCATGCAGATGGCCAAGGTGGCGGCCGCGGAGGCCCGCCACGACCGCCACGGCCTCGCGTTCATCTCCATCCTGACGGACCCGACCTTCGGCGGCGTCACGGCCAGCTTCGCCAGCCTGGGCGACGTCATCGTCGCGGAGCCGGGCGCACAGATCGGCTTCGTCGGGCCGCGCGTGATCGAGCAAACGACCGGGACGGCACTGCCGCCGGACTCGCACCGCGCGGAGACGCTCGTCCGTCACGGCCTCGTCGATCTGATCGTCCCGCGGGAGCGCCTCCGCGAGACGGTGTCCTATCTCGTCAGGCACCTCGCCCGGGGGGCGGTCCCGAGTCCCCGCCGCGGGCCCGCGCCGGCGGGGGTCCGCGGCCGAGCGCTCGCGGCGTGGGAGGAAGTGCAGCTGGCGCGGCACGTGTCGCGTCCGACCGCACTCGACTACATCGCGCGCATGACCACGGACTTCATCGAACTGCACGGCGACCGGCAGGGCCGCGACGACCCGGCGATCGCCGGCGGGCTCGCGGAGTTCGACGGCCAGACCATCATGATCGTCGGCCAGGAGCGCGGCGGCACACTCGAGGCCCAGGCGGACCGGCACCGGGGGATGGCCGGCCCCGGCGGCTACCGCAAGGCCCTGCGGCTCGCGCGTCTCGCCGCCAAGTTTCACCTGCCGGTCGTCACGCTGGTCGACACGCCCGGGGCCGATCCCAGTTACGAGGCCGAGCGCGGCGGCATCGCCCTCGCCCTCGCGGAGAACCTCGCGGTGATGACGGGATTGCCGACGCCGATCGTCGCGGTGATCATCGGGGAAGGGGGCAGCGGGGGCGCCCTGGCGCTGGCCGTCGGCGACCGCGTGCTCATGCTGGAGCACGCCATCTACTCCGTGATCTCTCCGGAAGGCGCCGCCGCGATTCTCTACCGCGACGTCGCGCAGGCCCAGGCCCTGTCCACGGCGCTCAAGATCACCGCCTCCGACCTCAAGCGTCTCGGCGTGATCGACGAGATCGTGCCCGAGCCGCCCGGCGGGGCGCATCTCGACCACGCAGCCGCGGCCCAATCACTTGCGGCCCACGTGGCGGCGGCCCTGCGCGCCCTGCGCCGCACCCCGGTGCCGAAGCTGGTCGACCGCCGGTACGAGAAGTACCGGCACATCGGGCGGACGGGGATCTACTGGCGCGAGGTCGTCAGGAGCGAAATGCAGGACGCGCTCGACGCGCTGGCCCGGCGGTTCCCGCGCGGCGAGGGCCCATGGCGGCGGGTGCGGACGGAAGGGGACACCCGGCCGACGTAAGCGACGCCACGGAGGCGGATCAGATCAGGATCGCGAGAGGATAAATCCCCCACTCGTTTGCGCGTCGGTGTACCAAAAGCCGGTGATTCTCTTGCCATCGTCGTCGATCATGCCCAGGATGCGGCCGGTTCTCGGAAGTCGCACATGGGGCGCCAGCGGCGCGGCGCCGCCGGGCAGGAGCGGTCGTACATTATTGAGGTTCCCGTCGATCAAGGATCCGTTGACCGTTGCGTCGACATCGGCGGAGACCGGTACAGTCACGAGATCCTGAAAGGTGAATTGCCCCGACACCTGGTTCATGCTTTGAGTGAGTTTGGCACTGACCCTTCCAAGGTTCGAAGTACCGCCGATGATCCCGTGCCAGTTGCCCCCGAACCGTCCCGCCATGCCGTCCTCCCCTCATCGAGTCCCGGGCCAATCCCATCGAGTGTCATTATACAAGACTATAGCGAGGCTCGATGGAGGAAAACGATAAGTTTGGCGCAAGCAACGACCGCGTCTTCGTTCGCTCAAACAGGGCTCGGTGGTGGACTTATGTCGGCTGCCGCGGCGTGGTGCGGAGATACCCGCGGACGACCAGTTCCAGTCAAGTCAGGTGTGCTTCGCTTCTTCCTCCCGCAGCGGTAGGTCGCTTACCCAGCCGGCGGGAGCGGCTTCGACACCGCGACGGGTCCGCCCGCCGGCACGGGGATCCGCCACGCCGCCGCCGCCCCGCCCTGGAGCACGCCGATGCCGACGAGGAAGCCGGCCAGCATGTCGGCCCCGGAGGTCTCGCCGGTCATCAGGACCGGTACCACCGTCTCGACGATCCGGGCGACGTCGCCCGCGGTCAGCGCCGCCAGCAAGGGATGCCAGCGTTCGCCCACCTGCCCGTCGTACGCGGCCCGCAAGAAGGCGCCGCTGATTTCGTGCGTCCGCGGCGCCGCGGTCTCCACGAGCAGGGTGGCGATCGCGTTCAACGACGGATCGAGGCGCTGCTCGCGCACCAGCGCGAGCGCCAGCAGGATGCCGGCGATGAAGTCGTCGCCGGCCGGCGTGAGGCCCGGTCCGAGGCCGGCGAGAGACGACGTCACGACCTTGAGGCGCCGCCGGTCCCGCTGGGCCAAGGACTCGACGAGTCCGCCGATCAGGGCGTGGCTGCGGGGAAAATGGGCGACGCGCTCGAGCGCGTCCGGCAGATCTTCGTCCTCGAGGTGGGGCAGGAGCCGCGCGAGGCTCTCCTCCGGGGCCCGGCGCGCGATCTCCCGGTACAGCGCGGCGAGGCCGCGCTCCAGGGCGGCCTCGTCGGCCGGCGCCGCGTAGGCCTTGGGATCCCAAATCGCTGCGCGCTCGAGGCCGATCGTAATCACTTCGCCGACGCCCAACCGCGCGCCGTTGGAGGCGAGACTCGTGCCGAGGGTCAGGCCGTTGAAGAGGTGCGCGGGTTCGGCGGGGATCACGAGATTGAGCGGACCGTTGCCGAGCGGCTGCCGCACGATGGCGTAAATCTCGTCGTCCTCGTCGGTCACATACACGCTGTGGGGGTGGACCGCGATGACCTCTCCGGTCCATCCCTCCTGGCGGATCGCGCGGGCGACCCGCCAGCTCATCGAGACTGCATCGATGGTGTGATCCATTGCCGTGATCTCTGGTCGTTCATCTCCTTCGTCCGTCTAGGGTGGCGCCGCCGGCGCTACCCTGATGTTCGCCGGCGCTGCGGGTGTTCGGGAGTTCGCCGACGTCCGCCCGCGCCCTTCTTTGCGGCCGCCCGGCCGCCGCCCCGTTCCGGGGCGGTCGAGACGAGCGCCTCGGCGGCCGCCGCGACGGCCTTGACGATATTTTGATACCCGGTGCAGCGGCACAGGTTCCCGGCGAGGCCCTCGCGGATCTCGCGCTCGGTCGGACGCGGATGCTCCCGGAGGAAGGCGACCGCCGTCATCAGGAACCCCGGCGTGCAGAACCCGCACTGCAGGCCGTGGTGTTCCCAGAAGGCCTGCTGGATCGGGTGCAGGCGATCGCCGTCCGCGAGGCCCTCGACCGTCCGGAGGTCCGCGCCGTCGGCCTGCACCGCAAACAGCAGGCACGATCGGACCGCGTCGCCGTCCATCAGTATTGTACACGCCCCGCACACGCCATGCTCGCACCCGAGGTGCGTGCCCGTCAACCCGCAGTCTTCGCGGATGAAGTCCGCCAGCGTCCGGCGCGGCTCGACGCGGCCGCGATACGCGCGGCCGTTGATCGTGAGCGCGACGTCGCGCGGCGGCATCACGCCGCCTCACCGCGGCGGCGTCCGCCCACGCGGCCGAGCGCCTCGCGCAGCGCGCGGACCGTCAGCACGCCGGCGATGTGCCGGCGGTAGTCGGCGGAGGCGTGCAGATCGCCGTCGGGCTCGATCGCCGCGCGCACGGCGTCGGCGGCCTCCTGCCACAGCGGCTCGGACGGCGCGCGTCCCGCGAGCAGGCGCTCCGCCGCCCCGGCGCGGACCGGGGTGGGTCCGACGCCCGTCAGCGCGATGCGCGGGTCGGCGATGGCGCCGCGGCGGAGGGTGACGACGACGCCGACGCCCGCCAGCGCGAAGTCTCCGTGGCGCCGCGCGATTTCCATCCAGGACCATCCCGCGCCGCGGGGCAGGGCGGGGATGCGGACCTCGATCAGGAGCTCGCGCGCGTCGATCGCGGTCGTCAGGTAGGTCACGAACAGATCGGCCGCCCGGAGGGTCCGCGCGCCCTCCGGCCCGCGCACGGTCACCTCGCCGTCGAGGGCGGCGAGGACCGCCGGGATCTCCGCGGCGGGATCCGCGTGCGCGATGCTGCCGCCGATGGTGCCCCGGTTGCGGATCTGCGGGTGGCCGACCCACCCGAGGGCGTCGCGGAGCAGGGGGCACCGCGACGCGACGAGCGGGGAGCGTTCCGCGGCGCGCTGGCGGACGAGCGCGCCGAGCCGCAGCACGCCGTCGCCGCCGAGGCGGTCCAATCCGCGCACCCGGTTGATGTCGATGATCACCCGGGGACGCGCGAGGCGCATGTTCATGAGAGGCACGAGGCTCTGGCCGCCGGCCAGTACCTTCGCGTCGTCGCCGTGGGCCGCCAACAGGGCCACCGTCTCGTCCACCGCGCGGGGGGCGTAGTACTCGAACGCGGCCGGCTTCACCGGTCCCCCCCGGCGGGAGAGGGCGCGCCGAACTGCTGCTCGAGGCATTTGAAGAACTGCCCGATCAGCATCTTGCCGACGCCTCCCAGCATGCGCTGGCCGACGCCGGCGATCAGGCCGCCGATCTGGATGTCGCCGGTCCATCGGACCAGCGTGGCGCCGCCCTGCGCCTCGAGATCGACGATCCCTTCCCCTCTCATGAATCCGGCGCCGCCGGTGCCTTCGAGCAGAATTCGGCAGTGCGCGGGCGGCTGCTTGTCGGTGATCTGGAGCGTGCCGGCGTAGGTGCCCTTGACCGCGGCGATGCCGATCGACATCGTGGCTTGGTAGGCGTCCGGCCCGGTCTCTTTGAGCTCTTTGAGCCCCGGCGTGCAGCGGCGCAGCACCTCCGGATCGTTGATGGCCTTCCAGACCGTCTCGACCGGAGCGGGCAGCGTCGTGGTGCCGTCGAGTTTCATGCGGACCTCCGGGCGTTCGTCATGAGATGGTACAGCCGGCTTGGATTGAGCGGCATGGCGGTCACGCGCACCCCGAGGGGCGCGAGTGCGTCGTCGATCGCCTGCGCCACCACCGCGGGCACGGGGATCACGCCCGCTTCGCCGGCCCCCTTGACGCCCAGCGGGTTGAGCGGCGACGGCGTCTCGAGATGATCGACGTCCACCGCCGGCAGGTCGGCGGCCGTCGGCAGCAGATAATCCATAAACGTGGTGCTGAGCGGTTGGGCCTGCTCATCGTACACCAGCTGCTCCCAAAACGCCCCGCCGAGTCCCTGCGCCACGCCGCCGTGGATCTGACCCTCGAGAATCGCCGGGTTGATCACCCGGCCGCAGTCGTGGACGACGACGTACCGGTGGAACGTGAGCGTGCCGGTCTCCGGATCGACCTCCACGATGCACGCGTGCACGCCGGCGGCGAAGGTCCCCTGCGGCGGCGCGAAGTAGCGGATCGCCTCGAGGCCGGGCCCGTCCCATTCCGCCGGCATCGCGAACCGGAGCGGGTTGGCCGCCAGCGCCACGTCGCCGAGCGGAACCGCGCGTCCCGGCACGCCCCGGACGAACGCGGCGCCGCCGGCGAGTTCGATCTCGGCGGCCGGCGCCTCGAGGAGACCGGCCGCGACGAGCTGGGCCTTCTCGCGCACGGCCTTGGCGGCCAGGGCCACGGCGTTACCGGCCACCGTCGCCGCGCGGCTCGCGAACGTGCCGGTGCCCCAGCCGAACAACCCGGTGTCGCCGGTGTGCACGATCACGTTGCGCGGCTCCACGCCGAGCACGTCGGCGGCGAGCTGCGCGAAGGACGTCGCGTGTCCCTGGCCCTGGGTGCCGACCCCGGTGGCCACCGCGACCCGTCCGGACGGCTCGACCGTCACCCGCGCGCCTTCGTACGGTCCGATCCCGGTGCCTTCGACGTAGCAGGCGACGCCGAGCCCGGCGTGCCGTCCTTCCGCCCGCAGGGCCTCCTGCCGCGCCGGCCATCCCGTGTAGTCGATCATCTCGAGCGCGCGCGCGAGGACCGCGGGGTAGTTGCCGCTGTCGTAGCGCAGCGGCGCCTGGTCCTGATAGATGAGCCCGACGTCGTACGGGAAGGCGTCGGGCGGGATCAGGTTGCGGCGGCGGACCTCCGCGCGGTCGATGCCGAGCTCACGCGCAACGCGGTCGAGCAGCCGTTCCATCACGAACACGCCGTGGGGCCGTCCGGCGCCGCGGTAGGGGCTCACGCTGGTCTTGTTCGTAAACACCGCCTGGAACTCGCAGTGATAGGCCGGCAGCCGGTACGGGCCGGGCAGCGTCGTGCTCGCGACGATCGGCACGATGAGCCCGTACGGGTTGTACGCCCCGGCGTCGTACAAGAACACCGTGCGCACGGCCAGGATGCGGCCGTCGGCATCCACGGCGATCTCCGCGTCGTGGATCTGCTCGCGCTCCTGGTTGGTCGCGACGAAGTGCTCGCGCCGGTCTTCGATCCACTTCACCGGCCGCCCGAGGCGCATCGCGGCGAACGGCACCAGGACCTCTTCCGGATAGAACATCATGACCTTGGGCCCGAATCCCCCGCCGACGTCGGGGGCGACGACCCGGACCGACTCCTGCAACAGCCCGAGCATCCGCGCCAGCCCGTTGCGAATCGGGATCGGGGCCTGGGTGCTGTCCCAGACGTCGAGATGGCCGGCGCGTGGATCCCAGACCGCGACGACGCCCCGCGTCTCGATCGGCGAGGCGGTGCCGCGGTCGAGCACCAGCCGCTCCGTGAAGCGGTGCGGCGCCCGCGCGAACGCCGCTTCCACGTCGCCGACCCGTTGCGTGTACCGCGCGCCGACGTTCGAGTCCATGTCGTCGTGCACACGCGGGGTGCCGGGGGCCACGGCCGCCTCGAGCCCGGCGACGGCGGGGAGCGGCTCGTACTCGACATCGACCAGGTCGAGCGCGTCCTCGGCGGCGTACCGGCTCTCCGCGACGGCGAAGGCGACGGCCTCGCCGGCGTACCGGACCGTGTCGGGCGCGAGCGCGTACTGCGTCTTGTGGTGCACGAGCGCCGGATGAGGGATCAGCTTCGGCAGGGGACCGTTGAGGGCGCCGAGGTCCGCGGCGGCGTAGACGGCCAGGACACCGGCCGCCGCCCGCGCCCGGCGGAGGTCGAGGCGGCGGATGCGCGCGTGCGCGTGCGGACTCCGGAGGACCGCGCCGTGCAGGAGCCCATGGATCTGCACGTCGTCGACGAACAGCCCGTGTCCGGTCAGCAGGCGGGGATCCTCGTTGCGGGCGATGCGCGCGCCGAGGTAGCGCGTGCTCATGCGATCGCGAATCGCGCGTTCATAGGGATGCGTCTGCCTTCGATGGCCCCGCAGGTGATTCCTATACCGGCGCGAACCCCCGTCGCGATGGCCACCCGCCTGAAACCTCTCCGCCGCTACTACGTGTATCTGCTCCGCTGCGGTGATCGCAGTTACTACACCGGCTACACCACCGATCCCGGCCGGCGCTTGGCGGCGCATCGCGCCGGCCGCGGAGCGCGATATACCCGGGGACGCGGTCCGCTGCGCCTCGTGGGAGTCTGGCGGTGCCCGACGCTTTCCGCGGCGCTCCGGGTGGAGCGCCGTCTCAAGCGGTTGCCGCGCCCGATCAAGGCCCGCCTCGCGCAAGGCCGGGCGCCCGACGGTCTCGAGGGCCTGCTCCGGCGCGCGGCCGTCGCCCGGGTCCGACACCACGGAGGCTGAGATGCCGACCACCGTCACGGACGTGATCGTCCGCGACATCCGGTTCCCCACCTCGCGCGACCTGGACGGCTCCGACGCCATGAACCCCGACCCCGACTACTCGGCGACGTACGTCGTGCTCCGGACCAACCACCCGGGTCTCGAAGGGCACGGCCTGACCTTCACGATCGGCCGGGGGAACGAGGTCTGCGTCGCGGCCGTCCACGCGCTGGCCCCGCTCGTCCGCGGGCAGGCGCTGGCCGCGTTCGCCGACGACCCGGGCGCGTTCTGGCGCATGCTCACCGGCGACAGCCAGTTGCGCTGGCTCGGTCCGGAGAAGGGCGTGATCCATCTCGCCACGGCCGCCCTGGTGAACGCGGTCTGGGACCTCTATGCCAAGAGCGAAGAGAAGCCCCTGTGGAAGTTGTTGAGCGACCTTGCGCCCGAGCAGATCGTCGCGGCGATCGACTTCCGGTATCTCACCGACGCGCTCAGCCCCGCCGACGCGCTGGCGCTGTTGCGGCGCCACGCCGCGACCAGGCGCGCGCGGGAGGCCGAGATGCTGCGCGACGGGTTCCCGGCGTACACGACGTCGGCCGGCTGGCTCGGCTACCCGGACGATAAGGTGCGCCGGCTCTGCCGCGAGGCGGTGGCGGCGGGATGGACGCACGTCAAGATGAAAGTCGGCGTAAGCGTCGAAGACGACGCCCGCCGCGCCGCGCTGATCCGCGAGGAGATCGGTCCCGACCGGGCGCTGATGATGGACGCGAACCAGGCCTGGGACGTCGGGACGGCGATCGCCCGCATGGCCGCGCTCGCCCGCTTCCGCCCGCTGTGGATCGAAGAGCCGACGAGCCCGGACGACATCCTCGGCCACGCCGCCGTGGCCCGCGCCGTGGCGCCCGTGGGGGTGGCGACGGGAGAACACGTGCACAACCGGGTGATGTTCAAGCAGTTGTTCCAGGCCGGCGCGATCCGGTTCTGTCAGCCCGACGTCGCGCGCCTCGGCGGGGTCAACGAGATGCTCGCCGTCCTGCTGCTGGCCGCCAAGTTCGGGATTCCCGTCTGCCCGCACGCCGGCGGCGTCGGGCTCTGCGAGTACGAGCAGCACGTGTCGCTCTTCGACTACATCGCGGTCTCGGCGTCCCTCGAGGGCCGGGTTTTGGAATACGTGGCGCATCTGCACGAGCACTTCGCCGATCCCGTGGTGATCCGCGGAGGCCGGTATCTGCCGCCGACCCGCCCGGGATTCAGCATCACGATGCGCCCCGAGTCGCTCACCGCGTACGAGTTTCCGGGCGGCCGCGTCTGGCGGGAAGCGTGATGCCGATGCGGCTCGCCCGAATCTGGATCCCGGGACAGGGCGCGAACCTCGCCGTCTGCGAGGGCACGGATGTCCGGCCGCTGGCGGCCGCATCGGGCGCTCCGGTCGCCTCGCTCGACGAGCTGCTGCGCCCGGCCGGGGCGGGCGTCCGCGCCGCCGCCGCCGTCCGGAGCCTGCCGGCGCGGGGCGCCGCGTACCGGTACGACGACCTCGACCGGGCGCCCGACCCCGCGCGTCCGCACCTGCTGCCGCCGGTCGTGCCGCCCGAAGTGTGGGCGGCCGGCGTGACGTACGAACGCAGCCGGGAGGCGCGCCTCGCCGAGACCACGACCATCGGGATCTACGACAAGGTTTACGACGCCGAGCGGCCGGAGGTGTTCTTCAAGGCCACCGCCTCGCGGTGCGTCGGGCCGAACGTCCCCGTGGGCGTCCGCGCCGATTCGCGGTGGACCGTCCCGGAGGCGGAGCTGGCGGTGGTGCTGGACGGCGACGGGACGATCGTGGGGTACACGCTCGGCAACGACATGAGCGCCCGGGATATCGAGGGCGAAAATCCATTGTACCTGCCGCAGGCCAAAATCTACCGGGCCTGCTGCAGCCTCGGCCCCGCCATCCTGCTGACCGACGATCCCGGGGAGCCGCGGCTCACGCTGTGGTGCCGAATCTTGCGGGGCGGCCGAGAGGCGTTCCGGGGGGAGATCGGGACCTCGCGCCTGCACCGCCGGATCGCCGATCTCGTCGATTATCTGCGCCGCGCGAACGACATTCCGGCCATGACGGTGCTGCTGACGGGCACCGGTATCGTCCCGCCCGACGACTTCGCCTGCGAGGACGGCGATGTGATCGAAATCGGGGCGACGGAGATCGGCGTGCTCAGGAATCCCGCCGTGCGCGTCGTCTAGCCGGCCGGCGCGGCGGTCAGGCCCGGCCGGCGCGCCGCAAGATCGACCGGAGCGCGGGCGTCGTGACGATGCCCCAGGCGACTTCACGCCCGTCCAGCACGACGACGGGGATCTTCTCGCGGTACCGGGCGAAGAGCTCGGCGTCCCCGGTGATGTCCACGTGCTCGATGCGAAACGGGAACTCGTGCCGCAGGCGCTCCAGGATGGCCGTCGCCTTGTCGCAGAGGGAACACGCCGGTTTGCCGTACACGACCACGGTCATGTGAGCACTGCACCGCGTCCAATGCCGGTGCCCGCCGGTGTCGTTCCGCGCCGGCGAGAGACATTCCCTGCGCGCCGCGAGATCAGGCTGCGCTCAGTTTGTCGATGACCCGGTGGAGCCGCGCCGCGGCGTCTTCGGCGATCGGGCGCAGGGCTTCGTTGCCGACGATCCCCAACGCGGCGACGGGGTCCAACACCGAGACGACGGAACCGGCGCCCTCCTCGTAGACGATGACGTTGCAGGGTAGGATCAGGCCGATTTCGGGCTCGGCCTGGAGGGCGCGATGCGCCAACGGCGGATTGCACGCGCCGAGGATGACGTACTTTCGGAAGTCTGCGCCGAGTTTCTCCTTGAGCGTCTTCTGCACGTCGATCTCGGTCAGGACGCCGAAGCCTTCCGCCTTCAGGAGGTCCCGGGTTCGCGCCACCGCCTCGGAATAGGGCAGCGACACGGCGGTTCCAAATCCGTACCGGGTTTGCGTCACCATCGCGGCCACCTCGTCGGGGTCTCGCCGCGCTTCACCGCCCGCGGCGATTATGCGGTCACATGGCGTTCTCCTTGATGATCTGCCCGCGCACGCTGCCGAACAATCGGGACGGCACCGGAGCCGGGGATCGGGTCCCGGGCGGATGGGAGCGGGCGGTGACGAGGCGTCGCCTTCGCCTCCCGCTACCGCCCGTAGCCCCGCGCCCGACCGGTCGCGCCGCCGCCCGGGCGTGGTCGCGGGACGACCTGGGGCCCGCGCCACGTTATGCTATCATGAGCCGGTACTTTGCGGCCGACAGTCGTGGAGGGCGCGCGTGACACAAGCGGTGCGGTACCCGGAGGGGTTCGGGGGCATCCCCCAGATCGTCGAGATCCTGGCCCGGCAGGGCTACATCGCCGACCGAGAACTGGCGACGTCGGTGCACCTGAGCGTGGTGCTCCACAAGCCGCTCCTGATCGAAGGCGCGGCCGGCGTGGGCAAGACCGAGGTGGCCAAGGTGATGGCCCAGGCGATCGGGACGGAGCTCATCCGCCTCCAGTGCTACGAGGGCCTCGACGTCCATACGGCGCTGTACGAGTGGAACTACCAGCGGCAGATGCTGCGGATCAAGCTCGAGGAAGCCACCGGCCGCCCCGTCGAGGAAAAGGAGTCGTTGATCTTCAGCGAGCCGTTCCTCCTGAAGCGACCGCTCCTGCAGGCGATCACCGCGGATCGCGCTCCCGTCTTGTTGATCGACGAGGTCGACCGCGCGGACGAGGAGTTCGAAGCGTTCCTGCTCGAGGTGCTCTCGGACTTCCAGGTCAGCATTCCGGAGATCGGCACCATTCGCGCGCGGCAGGTGCCGTACGTCGTCTTGACCAGCAACCGGACCCGGGAGCTGAGCGACGCTCTCCGCCGGCGCTGCCTGTACCTCTGGATGGACTACCCGAACTTCGACAAGGAGCTGCGCATCGTGCATGAGCGGGTGCCGGGCATCGATGAGCGGCTGGCCCGCCAGATCTGCGGCTTCATGCAGCTGGTGCGCCATGCGCCGCTGGACAAGGTGCCGGGCGTCGCCGAGACGCTCGACTGGAGCGCCGCCCTGATGGCGCTCCACCGCGATCACCTCGACCCGCAGGCGATCACGGAAACGCTCGGCTGCCTATGCAAGGATCAGGAGGACCTCGTCCGCGTACGGACGCAGTATCTGCGTCCGATCCTCGACGCGGTGGAGACGGCGGAGGCGAGCGGCGATGGATGGACGCCCGAGCGAACCACCTCGCTGGCAGCCCAGCTTCCCCAGCGCTGATCCCCCGCTGCGCTGGGCGCGCCCCGGCAGCCTCGCAGCAAACCTGACGCTCTTCGGGCGGCGGCTGCGCGGCCGGGGCCTGCTCGTCGGCCCGGCCGAGATCGGCCTCGCGCTCGCCTCACTCGAGACGATCGACGTCGCGGACCGCGACGCGGTGCGTCTCGCGCTGCGCACCGTGCTCTGCTCGCGCGCGGAAGACCTGCCGGCGTTCGATGAGGAATTCGAGCGCTTCTGGCAGGCCCCGGCGTTCGGGCCGGTGATGCCCTCACCGGACGAGGACGCGGCCGAGACCGACGCCGCCGGCGCCGCGCCGGAGGCCGCGCGCGGCGACGTCGCGATCACCGATTGGGCGGAGGAAGGCAGTCCGTCCGAGGACGAGCGCTCCGTGCCCGCGTACAGCCCCGCCGAGCTCCGCGCCGCCAAGGACTTCAGCGCGTTCGCCGCGGACGACCTCGAGGCCATCACCGAGCTCATCATGCGCATCGCCCGCCGCATCGCGATGCGGCTCTCCCGGCGGATGCGCGCCGCGCGTCGCGGCGAGCTCGTCGACCTCCGCCGCACCATGCGGCGCAGCCTGCAGTACGGCGGGGACGCCGCCGCGCTGGTCTGGCGCCGCCGGAAGATCCGCAAGGTCCGGATCGTGCTGCTCTGCGACGTCAGCGGCTCGATGGACGTCTACAGCCGGTTCCTGGTGCAGTTCGTCTACGCGCTGCAGGGCGTGGTGGGGCGCGTCGAGTCGTTCCTCTTCAGCACGTCGCTGACGCGGGTGACCGACGCACTCGCGCACCGCGACATCCGCCGGGCGCTCGCGGAGGCGTCGCGCTACGTGCCGGACTGGTCGGGCGGAACGAAGATCGGCGCGTCGCTAAGGACCTTCAACGAGCAGTACGGATCGCTGGTAGACGGCCGGACGATCGTCGTGGTGGCGAGCGACGGCTGGGACACCGGTGATCTCGACGTCCTGGTGTCGGCGATGCGCGTGCTGCGGGCGCGGGCGGGCAAGGTCATCTGGCTCAACCCGCTGCTTGGCAGCCCCGGGTACGAGCCGGTGACTCAGGGGATGGCGGCCGCGCTGCCGTTCGTGGACGTCTTCGCCTCGGCCCACAATCTCGCCAGCCTGCGCGTGCTGGAACGGCACCTCCGCCGGCCCCGTGGCGCGCGGGGGGTCCGGCGGGCGCCGGCGCGCGCGCCCGCCAGCGCGAGATAGCGCGAGGAGGGGTGGCATGAGGGAGTTGCGGGACATCCTCGATGCGCTGGCCGAGGCGCAGGCCCGCGGAGAGCGGGCCGCGCTCGGCACCGTCATCCGCGTGCGCGGGTCCACGTACCGCCGGGAGGGCGCGCGGCTGCTGATTCGCGCGGACGGCGGCACCGTCGGGTCGGTCAGCGGCGGCTGCCTGGAGGGCGACATCGCCGAGATCGCGCGGGACGTCCTCGCGACCGGCCGCACCCGCCTCGCGCAGTACGATCTCACGTCGGACGACGACGCGGTGTGGGGGCTCGGACTGGGTTGCAACGGCGCCATCGACGTGTTGATCGAGCCGGTGCCGGGCGATCTGCTGGCGCGCCTGCGCCGGGCGATCGACGAGCGCCAGACGCTCGTGCTCGCGACGTTGATCGCCGGACCGGACGGCCTGACTCCCGGGGCCCGGCTCTACCTCGCGGAGGACGGCGCGCCCGAGGGCTCCCTCGGCGATCCGGCCCTCGACGCGCGCGCCGTGACCGCGGCGCGGACGCAGCTCGACGCACACAAGTCGGCCGTGGTCACGCTCGAGGGTCCCCGCGGGTCCGCCGACGTGTTTGTGGAAGTCCTGGTGCCGCCGCTCCCGCTCCTGATCTGCGGCGCCGGGCACGACGTGATCCCGGTCGTTCGGCTCGCGCACGAACTCGGCTGGTGGGTGATGGTGGCCGACAGCCGGCCGGCCTATGCGACGCGCGCGCGCTTTCCGGGCGCGGACGAAGTCGTGCTGGCCGACGACGCGGACGTGCCCCGCAAGGTCCGCATCGACCGCGACACGTTCGTCGTCGTGATGACGCACAACTTTCTCCACGACCGGACACTGCTGCGCGGGCTGCTCGAGACCCCGGCCCGGTACATCGGCCTGCTCGGACCGCGGGCGCGGACCGACCGGCTGCTCGCCGACCTCGCCCGCGAGGGAGTGACGGTCGACGAGGCGAAGCGCGCGCGGCTCTTCGGCCCGGTCGGGGTGGACCTCGGCGCGGAGTCGCCCGAGGAAATCGCCCTCAGCATTCTCGCGGAGATTCTCGCACTGCGGAACGCACGGCAGATCGCGTCCCTGCGGGAACGCGGCGGTCCCATCCACGCGCCTACGGCGTGAGCCCGTACGGGCCCGCGGCGTGGGCCGGCGCGTTCCGGGCGTAACGTGATCGCGGCGATCGTCCTTGCGGCGGGACAATCCACACGCATGGGCCGGCCCAAGGTTTTGCTGTCCCTCGCCGGCCGGACGCTGCTCGCGCACGTGATCGCCGCGGCGCGGGCGTCTCAATGCGACGCCGTCTTCGTTGTGACGGGCGCGCGGGCCGACGCCGTGCGGCGTGAAGCGGAATCCCTCGGCGCGGCGGTCGTGCACAACCCACGCTACGCCGACGGGATGGGGACGTCGCTCGCGGCCGGGATCGCGGCGCTTCCTCCGGACTGCGAGGCCGCCGTCGTGTTGCTCGGCGATCAGCCCCGCGTCGGCGCGCCCGCGATCGACCGTCTGATCGCGGCCCGCCGCGCGACCGGGAAGGACATGATCCTGTCGCGGTACGGCGACGTCGCCGGTGTCCCGGCACTGATCGCGCGCCCGTTGTTCGCGGAGGCGGCGGCGCTCACCGGGGATACCGGGGCGCGGGGCCTCGCCGCGGGGCGGCCGGATCGCGCGGCCGAGGTGGTGCTGGCGCCGGACGAGGCGTGGGACGTGGACACGCCGGACGACTTTGCGCGGCTCCGGCAGGCCGTCGAGCGCGAAGGATGATCGGCCGGATGCGGCGGCCGGAGGGAATCCCGTCCTCGTTGTAAACTAGGACCGCGTGGCCGTCGCGGAGGGTGCCGTGAACGTCGAGCTCGGTCTGTTCATGATGCCGTTTCACCATCCGAGCCGGAACTACGCCGCGGTCCTCGAGGAAGACCGTGAGGCCGTCGTGCTGGCCGACCGGCTCGGGTTCACCGAGGTCTTCGTCGGCGAGCACTTCACGTCGTGGACGGAGTGCATCAGCGATCCGCTGATGTTCTTCGCGACGGTGCTCGAGCGGGCACCCGCCATTCGGTTCGGCACCGGTGTCCTGAACCTGCCCCAGACGCATCCGCTCAGCGCGGCGGCGCGGGCCGCGCAGTTCGATCATCTGTGCCGCGGACGGTTCATCATGGGCGTCGGTTCGGGCGGGCTCGTGAGCGACCTGGAGGCCTTCGGCGTCACAGATGCCGAGGCCCGCACGCGCATGCTGACGGAAGCCGTCGAGATGATTCTGAGGCTGTGGACGCAGGATCCGCCCTACGACCTCCGCGGCGACGCGTGGACGATCGCCCTGCGGGAGGGGATTTGGCCGGAGTTCAAGGTCGGATGGGCGCTGCGGCCCTATCAGCGGCCCCACCCGCCGATCGCCCTCTCCATCGTGACGCCCAACTCGGCCAGTGCGCGGGCCGCGGGGGAGCGGGGATGGATTCCGATCTCCGGCAACTTCTTTAACCGCCGGTATCTGCGGAGCCACTGGGAACGCTATGCTGAAGGCTGCGAGCAGGCCGGCCGGCGGCCGGACCCCTGCGTCTGGCGTGTCGCCCGGTGCGTGCTCGTCACCGACACGAACGCGGCGGCGGAGGCGTATCTGACCGATCCGGACAACGGGCTGTCGTACTACTACGAGTTCTTCCGCCACAGTTTCGGGGTCGGCCGAAAGGCCCTGTTCATGATCAAGCCGGACCTGGAGATGCCGGACGGTGCCGTCACGGTGGACGGGATCAAGCGCGCGCAGGTCATCGCCGGCAGTCCGGACCGCGTCCTGGACCAACTGGTGGCGCTCCGAGACGAGATCGGTCACTTCGGCGCGCTGCTCGTGACCGGGCACGATTGGGATCAGCCGGAGTTGTGGCGCCGCTCGATGGAACTGCTGGCCACGGCGGTCATGCCGCGATTCCGGCAACACGCCGCCGCCTTCAAATCGCGAGCCTGAAGTCCGTTGGGTCGGGGACTCGGGCCCGTCCCGTCCGGCGCGCGCCGCGCCACGAAGGGTGTGCCGCGTCCGGATCGAACCTCCTCCGAACCGGCCTCGTTCATGGATCGGAAGCCCGGCCCGGCACGGGCTCGAAAGCCGGAGAGCCCGGCGCCGGCGGAACCTTCTCCAGGGGGTGGACGCCGATGAGAAGATCCGCAACAGCGAGAATCAGGACGGGGCTGTTCGCCGCCGCCGCCGTGTGCGCGCTGGCGCTGGCCGCGGCGGGAACTGGCGCCGGCGCCGCGGGGGTCTCGTCGCCCGCCGCGCTCGTGTTCAACGCCGACGGTACGCCTGCCCTGCGCGGGCTTACGGTGCACATGGGCAACGCCGCGGGCGATACCCACCTCGCCGACACCGTCGTCTACATTGCTGTGCAGAAGTTGAAGCAGTGGGGCGCCAACGCCGATCTTCAGCTCGGCAACAGCAACACGACGGAGCTGGCGGTCGTGAGCGGCCAGCTCAACGCGACGGCCGGGCCGATGCCCACCTGCCTGAACGCCGGCCTGGACATCTTCGGCAACAACCAGGTGCACGTCGACTACGTGATGGTCTCCAAGACCTTGTCGAGCCTCGGGCAACTGAAGGGTCACCTGATCGCGATCGCCACCGACGCTTCGACCGACAACTTCCTGCTCGACAACGCGCTCGCCCAGGTTCACCTGACCCGCCCCGACGTCCGCATCGACCTGACGGGATCCAGCAGCGCCTCCGTGAACCAGATGCTGCTCGGCCGGGTCGACGCGGCGTTCATTCACGCGGACGGCCTGCTGAAGCTCAACAAGACCGGCCACTTCAACGTGCTCGGCGCGACCGCGGACATCGCGCCCTGGTACGCGGACAGCTATTTTTGCGCCACGCCGGCATGGCTCAAGGCGAATCCGGGGACGGCGGAAGCGCTGGACCTCGCCTGGCTGAGCGCGGCCAAAGTCTTCGACACCGACCGGGCGGCGTGGGTCCGGTACGCCCAGGACTACACGAAGCACTCCAACAGCGAGGAAGTGGCCGGGGGAGCCTACGATTCCCTCGCAAAGGCCAAGCCGTGGCCGGACGACGGCAGCGGCATGGCGCTGCCGACGCTGAAGCTCAACTACGATTTCGCGATGAAGAAGGGCCAGATCAAAGGGGAGGGCGACCGGCCGCTTCTGCAGTGGGCGGTCGTGGCGCCCTGGAGCGCCGCCGTCAAGCAGTTCAAGAGCCACGAGAGCGCCTATTGACGGTCCGCGGGACCGCCGACAACCCTAGGAGCCGTTCGCCGCGGTGAGCGAGACGTCAACCGGCGTGCTGGCCGCCCCCGCCCGCCGCCGCGCGCGGGCGGCGGGATGGCGCCCGGACGAGATGCTCCGGTTCGGGTCGCTCCTCGCCGTGTTCGCGGCGTGGCAGGCGTCCGGGCTGTTCTTGAACCGGATTTTCATCTCCACGCCGTCGATCGTCGCGCGCGACTTCGTGGGACTCGTCGCCGCCGGCACGCTGCCGCGGGCGTTCCTCCAGAGCGCCTTCGAGATGGCCCTCGGGTTCAGCGTGGCGGCGACGCTCGGGATCACGCTCGGCGTGCTGATGGGCCGGATCAACCTGCTCGAGCGCACCCTCGATCCGTTCGTCAATTTCTTCAACGCCACGCCGACCATCGCGCTGCTGCCGCTCATGGAGATCTGGTTCGGCATCGGCTTTTGGGCGCGCATCTCGTTCATCGTGGTGATCTCGCTGTGGACCATGCTCATCAACACCCTGAGCGGTGTGCGGAACGTGAGCCGGCAGTACGCCGAGGTCGGCGCGGCCTTCGGGCTCAGCCCGTTTGAGGCCACGCGGCAGATCTTCCTGCCGGCCGCGGTGCCCTACATTCTCGCCGGCGCCCGACTGGCGCTGGCCCAGGCCGGCGTCGGCATGATTCTCTCCGGGCAGGAAATCGGCGAGGCCGGGCTCGGAGGTCTCACCGAGAACTACGGCTCGTACTTTCAGACCGGTCACCTGATCGCGGCCATCGTGTCGAGCACCGCCCTGGTGATGCTCGCGTTCTGGCTGCTCCGGCGCACCCAGGCCCGGCTCTTCCCCTGGATCGCCGCGACCTCGGCGGGACGGAGGTGAAGCGCCGGTGAGCGGGATCGTGATCGAGGTCCGGAACGTGTACAAGGATTATGTCGGCGTGCACGGCGCGGTGCGGGCGCTCGCGGACGTGAGCCTCGAGGTCCGCGAGGGGGAATTCCTCAGCCTGGTCGGGCCGAGCGGCTGCGGCAAGACGACCCTTCTACGCATCATCGACGGCATCACCCCGCCGTCGCGGGGAGAGGTGGTGTTCGACGGCCGGCGCCTGGAGGGCGTCTCCCGGGAGATGGCCTTTGTCTTTCAGGACATCAACCTGCTGCCGTGGCGCTCGGTCGTGGAGAACGTGGAGATCGGCCTCGTGGCGCGCGCGGTCGGCCCCGAGGAGCGGCGGCGCCGGGCGCTCGAGACCCTCGAGCTCGTCGGACTGCGGCCCGTCGCCGGCGCCCCGCCGTACACGCTGTCCGGCGGCATGCAGCAGCGCGTCGGCGTGGCTCGCGCGCTCGCGATCCGGCCCAAGGTGCTGCTGATGGACGAGCCCTTCGGCCACCTCGACAACTTTACCCGGGAGGTCCTCCAAATCGAGATCGCCAAGTTGTGGCGGCGGCTCGGGATGACGGTGGTGTTCGTCACCCATGACGTGGACGAGGCGATCTTCCTCTCCGACCGGATCGCGCTCATGCAGACGGGGCCCGGCCGGCTGACCGAGGTGCTGGACGTCGGGATGCCCCATCCGCGCTGGGAGTTCAACGTCCGGGCCGATCCCCGCGCCATCGCGCTCCGCGAGTCCATCATCGAGCGTCTCCACGTCCTCCGCGGGGTGATGGTGTGAGCGTTCGGGCCGCCGCGCGGGACGCCGGCGTCCCACGGGGAGGGGGCCGCGTTCCGCGCAACACCGTGCCCGCCCTCGCCGTCCTCGCCGTGCTGGGGATCTGGCAGCTGTCGGGGTTGTTCCTGAACCCCATCCTCGTCTCGACGCCGTCCGAGGTCGCCCAGGATCTTTACTGGCTCGTCCGTTGGGGGGCGCTGCAGCTGGCGCTGGTGCAGTCGCTTCAGGAGATGTTGATGGGCCTGTGCGCGGGCCTGACCGTCGGCATCGGGCTGGGGGTGCTGATGGGCCGGTACGCGGCGGTGGAGACGGTCCTCGCGCCGTACGTCAACTTCTTCAACGCCACCCCGCTGGTCGTCGTGATCCCGCTACTCGTCATCTGGGTGGGCATCAGCATCAAGGCGCGGCTCCTGTTCATCTTCCTGGTCACGCTGTGGCCCGTGCTGCTCAACACCCTCGCCGGCATCAAGAACGTGAACCGCGGTTACGTGGAGGTCGGCATGGCGTTCGGGTTGTCGGAGGCGCAGATCGTGCGCTGCATCAGCCTTCCCGCCGCCGTGCCGTACATTCTGACCGGCGTCCGGATCTCGGCCGGTCTCGCAATCATCGGCATGATCGTCAGCGAGATGGAGGTCAGTTTCGTCGGACTCGGCTTCCTGCTGCTCCACTTCGGGTCCGCGTTCGAAACCGGCCGGCTGCTGGCGGTGATCATGGTTTCCTCGCTCTTCGGCATCGCCAACGTGCTGGCGGTCAAGTGGGTGCAGACCCGGTTCTTCCGGTGGATTGCCGCGACCGCCGCGGGCGGGATGTAGCCCGCCGGCGTCCCGCGCCTCCGTCCTCCTCGAGTCTCCAGGCCGACGGCAGCACGCCGCGCGCCCGGCCGCGGCCGGTGTAGTCGCGCCACAACTTGGCGACGTGGCGGGGACGGTCGAACTCCCGCAGGAAGTCCCTGATCTCCTCCGCGCGCAGCGGCAGCACGCGCCCGAGGAGGGCGGCCCGATACATCGCCGCGGCGTTCTCGACGAAGTGCACGGCGTCGGCGAAGACGGCCGGTACGCTCTCGGCCACGACCACCTGGCCGTGGGCGCGGATCAGCAGGGCGTGATGGTCCGCGAGCGTCGCGGCCACCGCGCGTCCCCGCGCGGAGTCGCCGACGTGCCCGGGATCGGGGTGGATCGGGATGCCGTCCGCCCAGCGCGCGGCGTGGTTCTTGACCGCCGTCAGGGCGACACCCTCTACGAGCGTGAACACGGTGCTCAACTCGTCGTGCAGGTGCGCCACCGCGTGGACGTCCGGGCGGGCCCGCAGGATCTCACCGTGCAGATACACTTCCGCCGGCGGCCGGATTTCCGCCGTGCCGCGTCGGACCGGGCCCGCGAGCACGGCGCCGTCGAAATCGCACGTCAACAGGTCGTCGGGGTCGAGCCCGGCGCGGCGTTGGTCGAACGGCTGAATCAGGAAGGCGTCGCGTCCCGGCAGCCGCGCGCTGACGTGGCCGCTGTAGTCGAGGATTCCCAGGTCGGCGAGAAGCCGGGTGCAGGCCGCGATCTGCTCGCGCAGGCCGTTCACATCTGAGTGCGGGAGGGTCCCGTGCCCCTAGCGGTTACCACTCGTCGTCGCCCTGGGGCTCCCACTCGTCGTCATCCTCGACGATCTGACTGCGGGGGTCTTCGTCCTCGCCGAGCCAGTCCAAATCCTCGTCGTCCTCGTGCTGTGCGGTCTGGACCGGCTCATGCGTCGCCTCGGTCTCGAGGACCTGACCGTTGCGGGGGGTCACCGGTGTCCCGGGCTTGGCGGACGTCCCCCGGCTGTCGCCCCGGCTGACGCGGGGCGGGCGGGGCAGGCGGGTCGCGGGCTTGGACGCGCGGGCGCTGGCCGTCTTGCGGCCGGTCCGGGTTGTCGTCCGGGCGGCCGTCCGTGTCTTCGCCCGTGCCGTCGATTTCCGCCCACGTACCGCCTTCCGGGTCATGCGTCCACCTCCATCCGGGAATCACGCCTACCTATTATACTGCCGGAGTCAACACCGGCCGGTCAGCCGCGCGCGGGCACCCGAGGGAGCAGCGTCACGATCCTGGCGGCGATGCGATCAAGCGTCGTTTCGAGTGCGGCATCGGACAACGCGGTGACGGCGGGAATCGTCATCCACGGCTCGCCGGAATCCGCGTCCGGCTTGGGCGATCCCACCTGGATCACGGGATGGCCCGCCGCCCCGAAGCCTTCAACAAGGACGAGGTCCGGCGCGGCGGGTCCGCCGCCACGGGCCGGGCCTCGGAGCAACGATGACAACGCCATCTCGCCCGCGATCCGCACCGTGGTTTCGGATGGGCCGGCCAGCACGACGCGCGCCGCGCCCGCGTCCAGCATGCGCGCGCTGTCGCTCTGCGGGCGGTCGATCTGGAAGCCGTGCGCGGCGTGCTTCACCGCGTTCACCCGAAGGCCGCGTGCCGTGAAACGTGTAATGAGCCCGGCGACGACCGCCGTCTTGCCGCTGCCGGACGCGCCCAGCACGCCGATGACGAGCGGGCCCGGCGTCGAGGCGGGAAGGCGCAGGGATTCGCGGTCCTCCGGGCGGTCCAGGCGGAGAACTGCGACGGGCGATCCGGGGGCAAGCGGCGGCGTTCCCGCGGGCAACAGCACGAGCGCGTCGGCCGCGGTCAGCAGCGTGAGACGGCCGAGGGAGGAATTCGTCAACGCGTGGACCGTCCGCCCGCCGCGCTCCGCGTCGAGGCGTCCCCATACCGCGCGGAACCGGTCGGTCGCCAGCGGCCATCCGCCGTCGAGGGCCAGCAGCTCAACCGGCCGGACGGCGAAGCGCGCGCCGGCCAGCCGCCGCAGCACCGGCCGGACGAGCAGGTGGAACGCGGCCAGGCACGCGACCGGCGTGCCCGAGAGGCCGATCGCCCACGTGCGTCCCGCCCGCGCGGCGAAGAACGGACCGCCCGGCTTCAACTCGACGCGGCCGGCGTACCGCCGGGCGCCCAGGTCGAGCCAGGTCCGATGCACGAGATCGTGCCGGCCCACCGACACGCCGCCGGTGGACAGCACGACGTCGTAACGGTTCCGCATCGCGGCGAAGGCGCGCGCCAGCTCGCGCGGCCGGTCGGGCAGAATGCCCCGGTAGTCCACGGCGCAGCCCGCGGCGGCGAGTTCGCCGGCGAGCATGACCGCATTGCTGTTGACAATGCAGCCGGGCGGCGGCGGAGGATCCCCGGCGGTGAGCTCCACCAGTTCGTTGCCGGTCGCGACGAGCGCGACGTGCGGCCGGCGATGCACGGAGACCGCGCCGACCCCGGATGCCGCCATGGCCCCGGCGGCCGCGGGCGGGATCGGCTCACCCGGCGAGGCCAGCACGTCGCCGGGTTGAATGTCCTCGCCGGGGCCGGCGACATGGCGCTTGCGCGGCACGCTCCGTTCGACGTAGATCGCGGCACCGTCGGTGCGGACGGCCTCGAGCGGGAGCACGCGGTCCCCGCGACGCGGGATGGGCGCGCCGGTAGTAATGGTCCATGCTTCGCCCCGCGCGGGCCCGGGGCCCGGGGGCTCGCCCATGACCGATGTCCCGGTGATTTTCAACGTCACGGGCCGGCCCTCGGCGGCCCCGCGGACGTCGCCATCGTGGCACACGACGCCGTCCATCGCGGCGCGGGAGATACGGGGCACGGCAACGGGCGCGCGCAGGCGAGTCGCAACGATCCGGCCCGCCGCCTCCCAGACCGACACAGTCTCGGCCGGAAGCGGCCGGGCCACCGCCAGGAGGCGTTCGAGGACTTCTTGCAGGTCGGCGCCCGGCGCGCCGTGAGCCGCCACGGCCGGTCTTTTCCACTGTGGTACGGCCGGCGCCTCCTCCCCGCGCCTCGCGCGGGCCTGCCCCGCGCCTCGCGCGGGGGGACGGTATCTCGGCGGGGGGATACGCCGCAATTCGAAGGAGGATATGCCGCAATAGGGAAAAAAAGCGTGTTAAGGATGCATTATCAGCAGCGGCTTCGAAGGGAGCGTTCCTACGGCGACTCGTACGGAACCGGTCTCCAGGCCGTTGATCCCCGCTCTCAGTCATCCCGACGAGCCTTACCGCGAGTTGCATCAGAGTTAATCCCATAAGGGGGCGCGCGATGAGCACGGTCACCCGTCGTGGGTTCTTCAAGTTGACGGCCGCCGGCGCGGGCACGGCGGCGGTCTCGGCGCTGGGATTTGATCTCGCCGAGGCCACGCAGGTCCAACAACAGCTCCACATCGCCGGGGCGACGGAGTCGCATTCGGTCTGTCCCTACTGCGCGGTCGGCTGCTCGCTCATCGCCTTTACCCGCAAGCATGCCGACGGCAGCGTCGAGATCCTCCAAATCGAGGGCGACCCCGACAGCCCGATCACCGAAGGCCGGCTCTGCCCGAAGGGCGCCACCGCGATGTCGCTGGCGACCTCCAGCCGGCGGGTCGAGCAACCGCTGCACCGCCCGCCGGGCGCGAAGGCTTGGGAGCCGGTCGGGTGGGACTTCATGCTCGACCGGATCGCGCGGCTCATGAAGGATTCCCGCGACCGGACGTTCGTCACACAGGACGCGAAGGGCAACACCGTCAACCGCTGCGATGGGATCGCCTTCGCCGGCGGGGCCGCGTTCAGCAGCGAGGAGGGGTACTTCGCGACCAAGCTGATGCGCGGGCTCGGGGCGGTGTACTTGGAACAGCAGGCCCGTGTCTGACACGGGCCTACGGTGGTCAGTCTGGCCGCCACGTTCGGAAGAGGAGCAATGACAAACCATTGGAGGGACATCAAGAACGCCGACCTGATTCTGATCAACGGCGCGAACCCCGCGGAGGCCCACCCCGTGGGCTTCCAGTGGTTCATGCGCGCCAAGCTCGATCCGAAGCGCGGTCCGGGCAAGGGCGGCGGAGCCAAGATCATCCACGCCGATCCGAGGTTCACCCGGACCTCGGCGGTGGCGGACACCTACCTCCGCATCCGGACCGGCACCGACGTCGCGTACTTCGGCGGGCTGATCAACTACGCGCTGCAGCACAACCTCCACCACGCCGAGTACGTGGCGCACTACACGAACGCGTCGTGGCTCGTCAAGGAAGGCTACGGTTTCACGGACGGCCTCTTCTCCGGCTACGACCCGGATAAGCGCACCTACGACACCGCCACGTGGGCGTACGAGACCGACGCGCAGGGATTCGCCAAGCGAGACATGACGCTTGCGCATCCGCGCTCGGTCTTTCAATTGCTCAAGACGCACTACGCTCGCTACACGCCGGAGATGGTCTCGTCGATCACGGGCATTCCGAAGGACGAATTCCTGAAGGTCGCCGCGGTCGTCGGGGAGATGGGCCGTCCCGACAAGGTGATGACGATCGTCTACGCGGTCGGCCTCACCCATCACACCACCGGCGTGCAGTTGATCCGCTCCGGCGCGGTGCTGCAGCTGCTCCTCGGCAACATCGGCCGGCCGGGCGGCGGCATGAACGCGGAGCGCGGCCACGCGAACATCCAGGGCAACACCGACCACGCGATCTCGTGGGACATCCTGCCGGGCTACCTCGCGATTCCCTCACCGGGCGAGAAGAACCTGGCGGACTACGTGAAGGAGAAGGCGCCGAAGAAATCGGACCCCAACTCCTGGAACTACTTCGGGACAAACTACAAGAAGTTCATGATCAGCCTGCTCAAAGGGTGGTACGGCGACGCCGCGACCAAGGACAACGAGTTCGCGTTCGACTACATCCCGAAGCCCGCGGGGAACTCGTCGTGGATCTCCATCTACGATCAGGCGCTGCGGGGCAAGATGGAGGGCGTCATTCTCAGCGGGATGACCGCGACGAGCATCGGGCCCGACTCCAACCAGGTGCTGGAAGCGCTGTCCAAGCTCAAGTGGCTGGTGGTGATGGACGCGCTGCCGACGACGAGCTCGGAGTTCTGGCACGCGCCCGGACTGGAATCGAGCCACATCCAGACCGAAGTCTTCATGGTCCCGGCGACCCACTGGATCGAGAAGGACGGGTCGTTCACGAACAGCGGCCGCTGGGCTCAATGGAAAGACCAGGTCATTCCACCGCAGGGACTCGCCCGGCACGATCACTGGATCATGGCAGACCTCTTCAACCGCGTGAAGACGCTCTACCAGAAGGAAGGCGGCAGGTTCCCCGATCCCATCATGCGCCTGACCATGGACTACAGGGATCCGGTCAAGCCGGAACTGGACGAGATCGCGCAGGAGATCAACGGGAAGGATCTTGCGACCGGCAAGCGCCTCGCCACGTTCGCCGCGCTCAAGGACGACGGCACGACGGCCGCCGGCGACTGGATCTACACCGGCAGTTACCCCGAGAGCGGCAACCTCATGAAGCGGCGCGCGGGCATTCACGACCCCGCGAAGAACGACCCGACCGGCATGGGATTCTACCCCAACTGGGCTTGGAGCTGGCCGGTCAACCGGCGGGTGCTCTACAATCGGGCGTCGGCCGACCTCGAGGGCCAGCCCTGGGACCCGGCGCGTCCGGGCATTCAATGGAGCGGTCAGAAATGGGTCGGCGACGTCCCGGACTACCCGCCGGCGATGAATCCGAAGGATCCGAAGGCGTGGCTGCCGTTCATCATGACCGGCGAGGGCACCGGACGGCTGTTCAGCAACACGCCCCTCGACGGGCCGTTTCCCGAGCACTACGAGCCAATAGAGTCGCCGGTCAAGAACCCGCTGCACCCCGACCAATCCGAAAACCCGGCGGCGTTCCTGTACGATAAGGCCGCGGGGCGGCCCAGCCGCTTCGGGACCCCGGAGGAGTTCCCGTACATCGGAACGACGTATCGGCTGACCGAGCACGAGCATTACGTCACCCAGCACGTGGAGCACCTCGTCCAGTTGCAGCCGGAAGCGTTCGTCGAGATCCCGGACGGTCTGGCAAAGGAAAAGGACATCAGGAACGGCGACATGGTCCGCGTCTCGTCGAAGCGCGGCAAGGTCGAAGCCCGCGCCTTGGTCACGAAGCGCTTGGGACCCCTCGACGTGGCCGGCAAACGGGTGTGGCAGATCGGCATTCCGATTCACTGGAGCTTCGTGGGGATTTCCGCGGAGCTCCATCCGGAGAAGTCCCAGCACTGGCTGGCCAACGTGCTGACGCCGTTTGTCGGCGACGCCACGGCGCGAACGCCGGAGTACAAGGCGTTCCTGGTTAACCTGGAGCGCCTCGGATGACCGAACAGCGCGAGCAGACTCAGTCCGCCGTTCTGGCCGCACCGTGGGGCGCCCGGCGCGAGCGCGCCGAGGCCCTGCGGGAGCGATATCCGTTTGCGCGTGAACCGCTCGCCCTTTATCGGGCGCTTCTCGACGTGCAGGAACCGGCCTGGTCCGCCGCCAGGCGGGACGCACCCGACGGCGCCGACGCGGCCGCTTATGCGGCGGAGCGCGTGCTGCCCCGCGTCCTCGAGGTCACGGCCGCGGCCGGACCGGGGACGCTCGCGAATCTTGTCCGCGGACAGTTCGCCGGGATGCCCGCGCCGGCCCGCGGCGAGATGATCCGCCGGTGGCTCGATGGGGAGGACCACAGCGCCGTCGAGCGGTATCTCGCCCGCGCGTCCGCCGGGCCGGTGCTCGAAGCCCTCGGAGCGCGGGCCGGAGATGCCTGCGGCGGCCGCCACGCCGGCAGGGAGCGGGCAGGGGTCGCCGAGGAGCCGTCCGGCGACCGGCGCTGCCCAACCTGCGGCGGCCTTCCCCAGCTCAGTTACGTCGCGGTGCCGGCGGAGGCGCTCGTGGCCGGTCCTCGTGTGCTGGTCTGCTCGCGGTGCGCGGCCGGTTGGGCGTACCCGCGACTCATGTGCGCCTCGTGCGGGGAGCAGGACCCGTCGAAACTGACCGTCCTCGCCGAAGTGGGCGTCGAGGAGCGCAGCCTGTCCGGCAGCACCGTCCGCGGGCTCCGCGGACGGATCGAGGCGCCGCCCGCGGAGACGCCGCGGTCCCGCTTACGCGGGACGTCGCCCCGCTTCCCGCACGTGCGCATCGATGCGTGCACCGCGTGTTCGCGGTACCTGCTCTCAATCGACCTGGGGCGCGATCCCCGCGCCGTCCCGGTGGTCGACGAGCTGGCCGCGATTCCGCTCGATCTCCATGCCGTCGATCGCGGCTTCACCAAAATCGTGCCGAATCTGATGGGGGCGTGAGCCATGCCTGAGGCCGTCGGCTTCTTCACCGACTCGAGCGTCTGCATCGGCTGCAAGGCCTGTGAGGTCGCCTGCAAGGAGTGGAACCGGCTCCCCGGCGACAAACCGGCGTTCATGGACAGTTACGACAACACCGGGGCGCTCAACGACCAGAACTGGCGCCACGTCCAGTTCATCGAGCGGATGGGCGACGAGCCGGTCCAAAGCGGCAACGGGCACGCCTGGCTGATGCTGTCCGACGTCTGCAAGCACTGCAAGCACGCGAGCTGCATGGAAGTCTGCCCGACCGGCGCGATCGTCCGCACCGAGTTCGACACGGTGTTCATCCAGCAGGATGTGTGCAACGGATGCCGCTACTGCATCTCCGCCTGCCCGTTCGGCGTCATCGGGTTCAGCGCCGAGACCGGTACCGTGCACAAGTGTACGTTTTGCTACGACCGCCTGCAGAACGGCATGACCCCGGCGTGCGCCCAGGCGTGTCCGACGCAATCGATCCAGTTCGGCCCGCTCGCCGAGATGCAGAAGCGCGCCGACGCGCGTCTGGCGGCGCTGCACGACCAGGGCTACGCGCAGGCGCAGCTCTACGGACGCGACGATCAGGTCTACGGCGGCCTCAACGCCTTCTTTCTCCTGATGGACAGGCCGGAAACGTACGGCCTGCCGAACGCCCAGAACGCCGTGCTGCCGCGCCGGAACAACCAGGGCGGCTATCTCGGCATGCTCGCGACGGCGCTCCTCGGCGCCGTCGCCGCGGTCGTGGCGTTCCGCGACCGGCGCATGACGGAATTGGGCCGCGCCCAAGGAGGCGCACAGGGGGGGAACGGGTGATGGTTGAGCACTTCGTCCGCCCTCCGGAGTGGACGTGGTACATCCTCTCGTATTTCTTCCTCGCCGGGGTGAGCGGCGGCCTGTATGCGATCGGGACGATGCTCCGGCTGTGGGGGGGCCGGGGCGACGAAGCGACCGCGCGGATCGCCTTTCTCTGGGCCTTTCCGATCCTGCTCGCGTGTCCGGTGCTCCTCACGCTCGATCTCGGACAGCCGCTGCGGTTCTGGCACATGCTGGTCGCCACGACGCCGGGACAGGGTGGCCCCATCTTCCGTGACTGGAGCCCGATGTCCGTCGGCAGTTGGGCGCTCTTCGTCTACGGGATGTTCGCGGCGGTGTCGTTTCTCGAGGCGCTGGCACGGCGCGGCGCCGCGGGGTCCGCGCCCGTGGGGATGGGGACCCGCCTGTTCAATCTGCTCGGGGCGCTGCCGGCGCTGTTCGTCGCATCGTACACCGGCGTGCTGTTGAGCGTGTCCAATCAACCGCTGTGGAGCGATACCTGGACCCTCGGCGGCCTGTTCCTCGCGTCCGGCCTGAGCGGCGCCGCGGCGCTGCTCGCGGCCGTCGCGCGGCGCGACGGCGGCACCGGCGCGCGCCTGCGGCTGGCGGACGGATACTTTGCGCTGATCGAGGTGGTGTGGATTCTCCTCCTCTTCGCCACGCTCGCGGCGGCCGGCACGCTGCCGCTGCTCGTGCGCGGGCCGTGGCTGTTCCTGTGGCTTATCGTCGCGATCGGGCTCGTGCCGCCGTTGATGGCGCTGGCCCGCAGGGAGCCGGCCCGGCCCCCCGCCGCCGCGGTGCTCGCCGCCGTCCTGGCGCTCGTCGGCGTGCTCGCGCTGCGGGCCGTCATCATCTTCAGCGCGCAGGTCTAACGCGGCTCCGCGCCGCGTTCGGATCGGCGTCGTCGCGGACATTCACTGCGGTCCGGACCGGGACGTTCTGCCGGGCAGCCGGACTCCGGCGCTGCTCGACCGATTCGTGGGGGCGATGCGGGAGCTCCGGCCGGCCTGCGTCGTGGATCTGGGCGACCGGATCAACAGCGTCGCGGCCGGCCAGGACGGTGTTCGAGAGCGCTATGTCCGGCGGCGTCTCGAGGAGGCCGGCGCGCCGGTGTACCATGTCCTCGGCAATACCGACGTGCAGCGTCTCGCGAAACACGAGACGCTCGCCGCGATCGGCACGGGCTGGGCCGCGCGGGCCGTCGACCTCGGTCCGGTGCGCCTCATCCTCCTCGACACGGTCGACCCTCCGGTCGAAGGCGTGGGCGGGGCGATCGCCGCGACGCAGCTCGACTGGCTGCGCGCCGCGCTCGCGGCGCACGAGACGCCGTGCCTGGTCTTCGGGCATCATCCGCTCGACGAGCCGGCGGTGGCGGGGCATCGGTACTTCGCCGAGCGCCCCGACCTCGCCGCCGTGCGGAACCGCGCCGAGGTACGGGCGGTCCTCGAGCACGCGCCGGCCGTGCGGGCCGTGTTTGCCGGTCATCTGCACTGGGCGCGCGCGGCGCAGATCGGCGCGATTCCCTACGTGACCGTGGGATCGCTCACCGACGCCGCGTACACCGGCGGCGAGCCCGCCGGATGCTACGCGGCGATCGCCGCCGGCCCGGACGCGGTCGATGTGTCGGTGTGGGGCCGCGCGCCGGCGCAGTGGTCGTTTCCACGGTGACGCGGACGCCGAGGACCGCGGTCCCGGCGGGGATGGGTCGCGCCCTTACGTGCCCGTGGCGATGCGCCAGCTGTAGGTCAACTCGGCGCTTTGACGCAGCATCGCGGAGACGGAGCAGTATTTCTCCTGACTGAGATCGACGGCCCTCCGGACCTGGTCGGTCTCGAGGCCGGCGCCCGACAGCACGTACTCGAGACGGATCCGCGTGAACACCCGCGGGTGGGCCTCGGCGCGGTCGCCGGACACATGGATCTCGAGGCCGGCAAGCGGCGCGCGCATCTTGCCCAGGATCGACACGACGTCCATCCCGGTGCAGCCGGCCAGCGCAAGCAGAAGCGTTTCCATCGGGGACGGCCCCTGACCGGTGCCGCCGTGCTCCGGCCGGGCATCGAGGGCGACCTTCCCGCCGGATTCCGCCGTGCCGTCAAAGCGCATGCCGCCCGCCCAGTGCATCGTGGCATTCATCGCGCGCCATCCTCCCATCGTACGGGTACCGGTAGCCTTCGACGCCGTCACCGGCCGCCCCGGCTGCGGGCCGGCCGCGACCAGGAATGGGCCGCCGGACGGGTGAAACAGGAGCCGGTCGACGCGGCGAAGCGGAGGCGGAGATCGATGGACACGCACGTGGTGGCGGTCGAGAATCCGAACGCGCTCAACGTGATTCTCGGCCAGGCGCACTTCATCAAGACGGCGGATGACCTTCACGAGGCCCTCGTCGGCGCGGTCCCCAACATCCGATTCGGCCTGGCGTTCTGCGAGGCGAGCGGCCCCCGGCTCGTCAGGACGAGCGGCACCGATCCCGGGCTCGTCGATCTCGCCGTCCGGAACGCCCGCGCGCTCGGGTGCGGACACGTGTTTGTCCTCTTCCTGGACGGCGCCTTTCCCATCAACGTGCTCGGCGCCATCCGGCAGGTGCCCGAGGTCTGCCGCGTCTTCTGTGCCACGGCAAACCCCCTGGAAGTCCTCGTCGCGGAAACGGAGCAGGGACGCGGCGTGCTCGGGGTCATCGACGGCCAGCCGCCGGTCGGCGTCGAGGGCCCCGACGACGTGCGCGCGCGACGGGACCTGCTCCGGCGGTTCGGCTACAAATTGTGAGGCCGGCCGGGCCGCGCGGTCCGCTGGAGCAGTACAAGCGGGAGGCGGCCGTGGCGGCGGTGGCGGCGGAGGTCCGCGACGGGATGGTGGTGGGCCTCGGGACGGGCTCAACGGCCGCCTACGCCGTCCGCGAACTTGGCCGCCGGGTGCGCGAGGACGGCTGGCGGATCGAGGGCGTGCCGACCTCGGAGCGCACCGCGGCGCTGGCCCGTGAGTGCGGCGTTCCGCTGGTCACGCTCGACGCCACGCCGGACGTCGTCCTCGACGGCGCCGACCAGGTCGATCCGTCCCTGGCGATCATCAAAGGGGGCGGCGGCGCGCACGCCCGCGAGAAGATCGTGGCCACGGCCGCCCGCCGGTCCGTCATCGTGGCGGACCACACCAAGGCCGTCACCCGGCTCCACGGGCCCGTCCCGCTGGAAGTGCTGCCGTTTGCCGTTCCGTGGATCCTCCGCACCGCGGCGGCGCGCGTGCCGGGTGCCGAAGCCCGGCCGCGTCTCAGCGACGGCCGACCCGTGGTGACCGACAACGGCAACGTGGTCGTCGAACTGGTGTGCGGTCCCATCGACGATCCCGCCGCGCTGGCGACCGAGCTCGACGGGGTGCCCGGTATCGTGGAGCACGGGCTCTTTGTCGGCGTCGCCGACGTCGTGTATTTAGCCGGGCCGGAGGGACTAATCAAGAATTTTGCCAAACCACGTTAGGTTCGCGCGGCGCAGGGGAAAATTGGTTAATGACAATCCCCCAACTCCCGGACGGTGCATCATGGCAACGGTGGTGCCTGTGACGTTTCGCTTTCCCGCGCGGCTGATGCCCACGGCACGAACGGTGTCCGTCGTCGGGTCGTTCAACGGCTGGAACGCGGCCGTCCATCGCATGCGGCGGGCGGGTGACGGCGATTGGGCGGTGACGGTGTACCTGACTCCCGGCCGTGCCGTATATTGCTTTTCGGTGGACGGCATGATGTGGCTGGATCCGGCGGACGAGGGCCGCGTCCCGAACGGGTGGGGCTCAGAGTACTCCGTGCGACACGTCGCGGCGGCGCCGGGGATGTTCGCCGCGGCACAGCCCGCGTAGCCGGCCGCCTAGAAGTGCGCCTAAAACACGAGCCAGTGCAGGAGCGGCACGGCAAGCAGGCCGTAGCCGAAGGCGAGGAATGAGCCCGCGATGAGGTGCTGCACCTCGTCGGTGACCCGAAGAACGCGCAGCGTCAACGCGGTGAGCGGCAGGCCCCAGGCAAGCATCATAGCGGCGGCGAGCGCCACCTGAGCAAACGGCATCCGGTTCTCCCCCCGAACGTCACCCGAAGTACCTCACATCCTAACACAAGTCCGCGCGGGACGGCCGCAAACCCGGTCGCGTTGACCGGGCGGCGCGGCGGTGGTACGCTGACGACACCTCCCCCCCCTGGGGGGAGGGGAGAGGTGGTGCGGCAATGGCCCGAACGGTTGCGGGCGTCGACCCGCGGGCGAAGGTGCGGATCCTGGCGCGGCTGCAGAGCATCGAGGGCCACTGGCGCGCGATCGTACGGATGGTCGACGAGGACCGGTACTGCATCGACGTCATCAAGCAGATCGGGGCGGTGCAGAGCGCGGTGGACAAGGCCACGGCGCTGCTCCTGGAACGCCACCTCAGCCACTGCGTCACGGACGCGATCCGGTCGGACAACACGCGGCAGCGCGAGCGGGCGATCGCGGAGCTGCTCGACGTCTTCGAGCACGGCCGCCATTACGCCCGGCCGAACGGCGGGGGAGGGACCGCCTAACGGCACCGGCGCCCATGGCGACGACCACCGTTGACCTGCCGATCGAAGGAATGACCTGCGCGTCGTGCGTGCGGCGGGTCGAGAAGTCCTTGCTCAAAGTCGACGGCGTGGGCGCCGCGACGGTCAATCTCGCCGCGGCCAAGGCCCGCGTCGCCTTTGACCCCGGCGTGGCCACGGTGGACGCGCTGCGGGCCGCGGTGGAGCGGGCCGGGTACGGCGTGGCCCCGGCCCCCGGAGGGGCGCCCGTGGAAGGCGCGCCCCCCGAAGGGGGGGAGCCCGCCCTGGACCGCGGGCTCGACGATTTGCGCCGCAAGTGGGTGACCAGCCTGGTGCTCGGCGCCGCGATGATGGCGCTGATGTACCTGCCGCTGCGGCTCGACCCGACCCTCTGGGCGCCGGTGCTGCTCATCGCGGCGTCGGTCGTCCAGTTCTGGGCCGGGGGCGTGTTCTATTCGGCCGCGTGGGCCGCCGGCCGCCACGGCGGCGCGACCATGGACACCCTGGTCGCGGTCGGCACCGGCGCGGCCTACGGCTACAGCGCCTTCATCACGCTCTGGCCCTCGCTGGCCCGGCGGTGGGGGGCTCCGTTCCACCTCTATTACGACTCCGCGGTCATCATCATCGCCTTGATCCTGCTCGGCCGGTGGCTGGAACGGCGGGCGATGCGGCAGATGAGCGCGGCCATTCGGGCGCTCGCGGCGCTCCAGCCGAGGACCGCGCGCGTGATCCGCGACGGCGCGGAACGCGACATCCCGGTCGAGTCGGTGCAGGTCGGCGATCACGTCCGGGTCCGCCCGGGCGAAAAGGTTCCGGTCGACGGGATCGTGCTCGAAGGCGAAGCGGCCGTCGACGAGAGCATGCTGACCGGGGAGAGCCTGCCGGTGGGCAAGGCGCCGGGGGCCACGGTGATCGGCGCGACGCTCAACCGGAGCGGGTCACTCGTCTTCCGCGCCATGAAAGTCGGCCGGGATACGACGCTCGCGCAGATCGTCCGGCTCGTCGAGGAGGCCCAGGCATCCAAGGCGCCGGTCCAGCGTCTCGCCGACGCCATCGCCGCGGTCTTTGTCCCCGCGGTGCTGGTCGTGACCCTCCTGACATTCGCGGGGTGGCTGCTGCTCGGGCCGGAACCGCGCTTCATCCACGCGCTCACGGCCGCGATCGCGGTCCTGATCATCGCCTGTCCGTGCGCCCTCGGCCTCGCGACGCCGACGGCCATTATGGTCGGCACGGGAAAGGCGGCGGGACTCGGCATTCTCATCCGCGGCGGCGAAGCCCTGGAGCAGGCCCGGCGGGTGACGGGCATCGTGCTCGACAAGACCGGGACCCTGACGCTCGGCCGGCCCGAGGTGGTGCACGTGCTGACGGCCGGCGACGTCGGGGAAGGGGATCTCCTCCGGTACGCCGCGGCGGCGGAGCGTGGATCGGAGCATCCCCTGGGCGAGGCGATTCTGGCGCGGGCGCGGGCGCTCGGCCTTGAGCTGCCGCCCGCCGAGCAGTTCCGTTCGGTCGCGGGCAAAGGGATCACGGCGGTCGTGGACGGCCGCCGGCTCGCGCTCGGCAACCGCGCGCTCATGGAAGAGCTCGGAGCGGCGTTGGACGGTCTGGCGGAGCGCGCGGGGGCGATGGCCCGCGCGGGCGCGACGCCGATGTTCGTAGCGCTCGACGGCCGCGGCGCCGGCCTCATCGCCGTGGCGGATCGCATCCGGCCGGACGCCCGGGACGCCGTGGCCCAGCTCCGCGCGCTGGGGCTCGACGTGTGGATGCTGACCGGCGACCACCGGCTGGCGGCCGAGGCGCTGGCCGCGGACGCCGGCATCCCTCCGGACCGCGTCCTGGCCGAGGTCGCGCCCCGGCAGAAGGCCGAGCAGGTCAAGACGCTCCAGGCCGCCGGGCAGGTGGTCGCCATGGTAGGCGACGGCATCAACGACGCCCCCGCGCTGGCACAGGCCGATCTCGGCATCGCCATCGGGACCGGCACCGACGTCGCCATGGCCGCGTCGGACGTCACGCTCGTCGGCGGCGACCTGCGGAACATCGTCGCCGCGATCGCGCTATCGCGCAAGACGGTGGGCGTGATCAAGGAAGGGCTGTTCTGGGCGTTCGCCTACAACGTCGTGCTGATCCCCGTCGCGATGGGCGCCTTGTACCCGTTCTTTCACGTGCTCTTGAGCCCCGTGCTGGCCGCCGCGGCGATGGCGATGAGCAGCGTGAGCGTGGTCACGAACGCCCTGCGGCTGCGCGGGTTCCGGCGTCCGGACAACGTCGAGGAGGTGCTGCACCCGCCGCTGCGCGCGGTCGCCGGCGAACATGCGTACTTGGGCGGGATCGCGCTCCTTGCCGTGCTCGTAGGCGCCGCCGCGCTCGTGCTGGTGCACCGCTAGGCGGAGTCGATGCTCGTCGCCCAGGGAGGGATCGTATGACCACGGTCGTGCTGCGCGTTCCCGATATCTCCTGCGAACACTGTGAGCGGACGATCAGGCAGGCGCTCGGCCGGACGGCCGGCGTCCGCGACGTCGACGTGAACATTCCGGCGAAGGAAGTGCGGGTCGCCTACGACGAGGCGGCGGTCGACCTCGAGCGGCTCAAGGCCGTGCTCCACGACGAGGACTACCCGGTCGCGTCGGTCGCGCCCGCCAAGTTGTAGCCCTCCCGGCCCTTTGGGGACAATACAGGGCATGGGATACCTCCCCATCGAGAGTTACGGTGTGGTCGGCGACCTCCGGACGGCCGCCCTCGTCGGGACCGACGCATCGATCGACTTCTTCTGTTTTCCGCGGTTCGACTCGCCGTCCGTCTTTCAGGCCCTGCTCGACGACGAGAAAGGCGGCCGGTTCGCCATCACCCCCCTCGTCGAAGACGCCCGGCACCGCCAGCTCTACCTCCCGGACTCCAACGTGTTGCTGAGCCGGTTTCTCGCCAACGAGGGCGTGGCGGAGATCTCCGACTTCATGCCCCTCGAGACGGCCGGCGGCACGCCGCAGCTCGTTCGCCGCGCCAAGACCGTGCTGGGCGAGATTCGGTATCGCCTCGTCTGCGCGCCCAGATTCGATCACGCCCGCGCCGCCCATCGGGCGGTCGCGACGGACGATGGCGTCGTGTTCACCCCCGAGGCCAACCATCTGCCGGCCCTCCGGCTGCGGGCCGACGTGCCGCTGGGCGTCCGGAACGGCGACGCGGTCGCGGAGTTCACGCTCGCGGCCGGGAAGACCGCCGCGTTCGTCCTGGAAGAGGCGCGCCCGGGCGAGGCCGCGCGGGCCGACCTCCGTGGCTACGTGTCCCGCTCATTCAAAGAGACGCTCAACTATTGGCGCCGCTGGGGTGCGCGCTCGACGTATCGGGGCCGGTGGCGCTCGACGGTCAACCGGTCCGCCCTGGCCCTGAAACTGCTCACGTCCCGGGAATTCGGCTCCATCGTGGCCGCCCCCACCTTCGGGCTGCCGGAGATGGTCGGCGGGGAGCGCAACTGGGACTACCGGTTCACCTGGATCCGAGACGCGTCGTTCACGATCTACGCGTTGCTCCATCTCGGCTATACGGAGGAGGCCGCGGCGTTCATGCGCTGGATGGTGCAGCGGTGCGAGGACCCAAATCCGGACGGATCCTTGCAGACGATGTACGGCATCGACGGCCGCCGCGACCTCACCGAGGTGACGCTCCCGCACCTTACGGGCTACCGGGACTCGCATCCGGTCCGGATCGGCAACGATGCCTACCGCCAGCTGCAACTGGACATCTACGGCGAGCTGCTCGACAGCGTGTACCTCTTCGACAAGTCGGTGGCGCCCATCTCGTCCGTATTCTGGGAGGCCCTGACCGGGCTGATCGAGTGGGTGTGTGAGAACTGGCGTCGGCCCGACGAGGGCATCTGGGAAGTCCGGGGAGGCGCCCAGGAGTTCTGCCAGTCCCGGTTGATGTGCTGGGTGGCGCTGGACCGCGCCCTGCGGCTGGCCCGCCGCCGTTCGTATCCGGCGCCGGTCGGCCGGTGGCGCGACATCCGCGACGAGATCTACCACAGCATGTTTCACGATTTCTGGAGTTCCGAGCGCCAGGCGTTCGTGCAGCACACAGGATCCTCGGCCCTCGGCGCCGCTAATCTCCGGATGCCGCTCGTGCGATTCATGAGTCCCCTCGACCCGCGCTGGCTCTCCACGCTGCGCGCGATCCAGCACGACCTCGTGGACGACTCGCTCGTGTACCGTTACCGGGTCGAACAGGCGCCGGACGGTCTGCGCGGACACGAGGGCACCTTCAACACGTGCTCGTTCTGGTACATCGAAGCACTGTCGCGCTCCGGCGACATCGAACAGGCGCGGCTCTTGTTCGAAAAGAACCTGGCGTATGCGAACTCGCTGGGACTCTACTCGGAGCAACTGGGGCGGCGCGGCGAGCACCTCGGCAATTTTCCCCAGGCGCTCACCCACATCGCCCTCATCAGCGCGGCCTGCGATCTGAACCGGCGGCTCGAGGCGGCCGGGCAGGGCGCCTAGACCGGAGGCGCGGTCTCGCCCGTCGGCCGCACGAACACCCCGTCGCCGGCGCGCGCGACGACGCGACCCTGCTCGTAGGACGGCCGGCCCCGCACGAACGAGTGCGTGACCCGGCCGCGCAGCTCCATCCCTTCGTACGGCGTCCACCCGACGCCGCTGTGGAGTTCCGCCCCGCGGACCGTCCAGGTCGCATCCGGATCGAAGATGACGAGATCCCCGTCGGAGCCCGGCGCGAGCACGCCCTTGCGCGGGAACAGCCCGAAGGTTCTTGCCGGCCGCTCCGCCAGTAGCCGCGCCAGGTCGAGCATCGAGACGCGTCCCGCGGCGACGCCGGCATGATACAGGAGCGGCAGCAGGGTTTCCACGCCGGGGGCGCCGGAGGAGCTCGCAAAGATGTCGGCGCGGTCCCGCTTCTGCGCGAGCGCCCAGGGCGCGTGATCGGAGGTGACCTGATCAATCCGCCCGGCGGCGAGATACGCCCAGAGGCCCTGCACGTCGCGGCGCGACCGCAACGGCGGGTTGATCTTGGCGAGCGGGCCGAGCCGTTCCATCGCCTGCTCGTCGAGGACCAGGTACTGGATGCACGTCTCGGCCGTGGCCCGCACACCCTCGGCCCGGTAGCGCTCGACGAGATCGAACGACCGCGTCACGCTGGCGTGCACGATGTGGACGCGGACGTCCGCGTGGCGGGCGAGTTCCAGGACGCGGTTCACCGCTTCGGTTTCCGACACCGGCGACCGGGTGCGGCCGTGGGCCAGAGGGCCGGTGTCGCCGGCCGCGCGCGCGCGGGCGATCGCCCGGTCGATGATGTCCTGGTTCTCGCAATGCACCGCGACGAGCCGCCCGGTGGCCCCGATGCGGCGAAACGCCTCCAGCAGCTCGCCGTCGGGAATGCGCGGGAAGCGGACCGGATGCGACTCGTACGTCGACACTTTGAAGGCGCAGGCGCCCGCCCGGGCGAGCGGCTCGATCGCGTCGAGGCCGCCCTCCTTCCGGATCGTGCCGTACAGGGCCACGTCGCAGACGGCTTCGGTGCCGACGTCCTCGACCTTGCGCTCGAAGGTCTCGAGGTCGGGCACCGCCGCGGGCATGTCGTAGGGCATGTCGACGATCGTCGTGACCCCGCCGGCCACCGCGGCCTCGGTGCAGCGCGTGATGCCCTCGGCCGGTTCGCTGCGCGTGTGCACGTGCGTGTCGACCACACCCGGCAGCACGTAGGAAGCGCCCGCGGCCACCGTCCGTGCCGCCCCGGGTAAGCCGGCCGCCGCGACGCCGATCGCCGCGATCCGCCCGCCCTCCACCGCGACGTAGCCGTCGTCGATGATCCGTTCCGGCAGGACCACCCGGCCGCGGACGACGAGCTCACACATCTCCGGCACGACTCGGCTCCGGGGCCGGCAGGTCAGCGCGCCACGGCGGGTTCGAGGTGCCCGCGTGCGACGAGGTGTTCGACGATACGGTCGAGCTGCCGCAAGGTGATGGGATCCGCGACGGCGCCGGGGTGTCGCACCGTGGCCGTGCGGATCGCTCCGCGGCGGACGAGGATCTCTTTGCGCATCGAGACGCCGAGGCCCGGCTGGAACTCGAAGCGGGCCAGGGCCACAAAGTCGTAGAAGAGTGATGCGGCCGCCGCGGCGTCCGCCGCGCGGTGGAGCCGGTAGAGCCGCACCAGCAGTTCGGGATAGGCGAGGCCGCTCATGATCCCGACGGCGCCCCGCTCGAGCTCTTCGAGGGCGTAGACGCCGCCGAGGGCGCCGAAGATCCCGAACCCCCGATCGGGGGCGAGCGCGCGGATCCGCTCCATCTTGGGCCCGGTCGGCGCGTCTTCGAGTTTCACGTACTTGACCCGCTCCAATTCGATATAGAGCCGGGCGAGGAGCGGCGGCGCCATGAGCACGCCGGTCGCCGGCGGGTAGTCTTGAATCACAATCGGCACGGTGGCCGCCTTCGCGACGCGCTCGTAATATCCGAACAGGGCCCCGTCGTTCTGAAGGCGGGGCGGCGCGACGAGCAGCGCGTCGGCGCCCAGCGCCTCGGCCCGCCGGCAGGCGGCGATCGCGACGTCCGTGCCGTTCGCTCCGGCGCCGACGACGAGCGCCTTCCCGCCGGGGAGCGCGCGGCGGAACGCCTCCACCACGTGATCCCGCTCCGCGTCCGTGAGACGGTCGGCCTCGCCCATGACGCCGAGGATCGCCAGACCGTCGACGCCGGCCTGCACCATGAACGCGGTCATGGTCTCGATGCTGGCGGTGTCGACCCGCCCCTGCTCGTCAAAGGGGGTGGGTGTGATCGGGTAGATCCCGGCGAGCGTCATGGCGGTTCCTCCGGAGGCACGAGATGGCGTGTGCAACGCGTAGCCGCGCACGACTGCTTTCGGCGGGTGGGGCGCGCCGACCTACTCCGGCTCCACAGGTGCGCCGAGCGACGCGGGCGGCGACGACTGCAGGGCGCGGAGCACGCGGAGGAACCGGCGCCGGGTCCCGGCCGGGAGCCGGTGGAGCCCGCGGTGGATCCACTCCGAATTTCCGACGGTCACCAGCAGCAGGGCGGCGATCATGAGGGGGAACGGGAGCGTCGGGAACAGCTGCGTCGGGATGGTGGGCATCAGGGTCTGCAGTGCGGTCCCGAGCGTCTGGAGCAGGACAAACAGGTAGGCGCCGGCGACCCCGCGGATCGGATCCCAGTTGCCGAAGATGACGATGGCCAGCACAATCCAACCTGTGCCTTCGATGCCGTACGGACGGCTCCAGCCAGGTTTGACGGCCAAGGAAAACGCGGCGCCGCCGAGCCCCACAAGCGCGCCCCCCACCAACGTATAGAGGTAGCGGACGCGCACGACATTGATGCCTCGGGCCAGCGCGGCCGCGGGCTGCTCGCCGGCCCCCCGCAAGACGAGTCCCGGCGCGGTCTTGGACAGATACCACCAGACCGCCGCAGTCGCGGCCAGGCTCAGGTAGACGAGCGGATCCTGATCGAAGAACACCGGCCCCACGATGGGCCAGTGCCCGAGCAGCGGGAGCGGCGCGTGCGGGACCTGCGGCCCCGGCACGTGGGCCACGGGCGTCCCCAATACATAAGCGAGGTTCTGGCACAGGAGCGTCAGGACGAAGCCGGTCGCGACCTGATGCTGGCGCAGCGTGAGGCTCGCCACCGCGACGACGAGGCCCGCGACCGCGCCGACGGCCATCGCCGCGGCGATGCCGGCCGGCAGGCTGCCGGCGGCCCGCGCGGCGGCGAAGGCGACCATGGCGCTCAAGAGTATCAACCCGTCGAGCGACAGGTTGATGACGCCGGACTTCTCCGCGAGTGTTTCGCCGAGCACGGCGAAGACGACAGGGGGCGAGGCCGCCACGACCGCTGCGGCCAGCGGCAGCGGGTCCATCCGTCAGCCGCTCCTGGACACGAGCCCCGCCCGGAGGCCCCGCACGAGAATCATGGACAGCACCAGGGTGCCCTGGATGACGGCGCCCATCGACGAATCGAGTTGCATCGCGAGCGGCAGCTGCAGACTGCCCATCGAGATCGCCGCGAATGCGCCCGAGATCAGGATGCACGCGATCGGACTCCGCCCGCCGAGCAGGACGACAAGAATGGCGAGGAATCCGTTGCCCCCGGAAATCAGCGGAAAAAGCTGGTGACGCGAGTACGCGCCCGCGATCAAGACAAAGCCGGCCAGCCCCGCCAGACCTCCGCAGAGCGCAAACGCCCGGAGCATCTCACGGGTCGTGGGAATGCCCCGGAGTTCGGCCGCGCGCAGACCCTTGCCCATCGCCGACAGATACAGGCCGAAATAGGTGCCGCGCAGCGCGGCGGACACGGCCGCCGTGGCCGCGAACCCGGCGAGCACTTCGACCGGGACGGCCACCGGAGGGATCCGAAAACTCGGGAGCCACAGCGCCGGTGGAAACGGCAGCGTCCCGCTCGTCGACGCGATGCCGGGCCGCGCCCAGGGGCCCAGCACGAGGTACACGGTGAAGCTGCCGGCGATGAAGTTGAGTCCGAGGCCGCCGAAGATTTCGTTGACGCGGCCGTACGCGCGCAGCGCGCCGGCCAGCAGCGCCCACAGGCCGCCCCCGACGGCCGCCGCGCCGGCCGCGAGAAGAAGCGCGGCCCACGGCGGTACCTGGGCCAGCGCCTGCAGCGCGCCGGCCGCAAAGATGGCGCCGAAGATCACCTGACCCTCGATCCCGATGTTCCACAGCCCGGCGGCGAAGGTGACGAGCAGGCCGGCCGCGGCGAGGAGAATCGGCGCCCACGCCGCCAGGACGAACGTGACGCGCTCCGGCCGGCCGAATGCGCCGCTCACGATGAGCCAGTAGGCCTGCGCCGGCGATGCCCCCAGCACCCGGAGGATCACGGCGCCGAAGGCGGCCGTGAGGAGCAGGGTGGCGGCGGCAACCCCTACGGCGCGGACGGGGCCGGCCGGAAACGGAGCGATCAGAGGGGCCTCCCACCGATGAGCTCGCCCAACTGTTCCACCGTCGTGGCGCGCGCGTCGATCGGTCCGGCGACGCGCCCGCCCGAGAACACGACGATGCGGTCGCTCCGGTCGCGCAGTTCGTCGAGGTCCGACGAGGAAAAGACGATCGCCGTGCCGTCCGCGCGACGTTCGAGGAGCCGCCGCCAGATCTCTTCGGCGGACTCGAGATCGAGGCCGCGGGTCGGGTGCTCCATGAGGAGGACCGTGACGCGGTCGGGCAGGAGCGCGAGCAGCGCGCGCTGCTGGTTGCCGCCGGACAGGGCCCCGACGTCCGTCTCCGGCGCGCCGCGGATGTTGAACTCGCGGATGCGCCGGGCGGCGGAGCGGTGTACGCCCGGCCAGTCGACCAGCGGTGACGGCCGGCGCTCGGCGATGGCCACGTGCGCGGCCAGCGTGAGCCCGGGCACCAATCCTTCGCCGAGACGCCCGGCCGGGAGATAGGCGACGTGCGCGGCGAGGAAATCGCGATAGGACCGGCCCGCGAGCTCCCGGCCGCCGATGCGGACCCGCCCTTCGATGGGGCGGACCAGCCCGGCGCACGCATGCAGGAACAACCGCTGTCCGCTCCCTTCCAACCCGGCGAGGCCGACCACCTCGCCGGCCCGCACCTCGAGCGAGACGCGCTCCAGGCTGAGGCGCAGATCGCTCACGGTCAGGCCGGCGATCTCGAGGACCGGAGGGCCGAGCACCGGCCGCGCGCGCGCCGCTCGAGGGATCTCCTGGCCGAACATGAGCCGCACGAGCGCCCCCGTCTCGGCGGGGACCGGGGCCTCGCCGGCAACGCGGCCCCGGCGCAGGACGGTCACCCGGCTGCAGAGCTCCTGGATCTCCTCGAGCTTGTGCGAGACGAAAAAGACGGCGTTGCCCTGCGCCGCCATCGCCCGCAGCGCGCCGAACAATTGTGTGCGCTGCGAGGCGGAAATCGCCGTCGTCGGCTCGTCGAGGATGAGGACGCGCACGCCGAGCCAGAGCAGGCGCAGGATTTCCATCTGCTGCCGCTCGCCGACCGTCAGCTGTTCGCCGCGCGCCTCGGGATGGGCCGCGAAGCCGAATCGCGCGGCGAGGGTTTGGAGCGTCCGGCGCGCCCCCGTGCGATCCGGGACCAAGCCGCCGGGGGCGCCGAGCAGAAAGTTGTCCAGCACGGTCAGCGACGGGAAGTCGAGGGGATCCTGGTGCACCATCCCGATCCCGGTGCGCACCGCCGCCGCGGGTGACGCGAGCCGCACCGGCCGGCCGTCCAGGAGAATCTGCCCGCGGTCCGGCTGGAGCACCCCGGACAGTATCTTCATCAACGTGCTCTTGCCGGCGCCGTTCTCGCCGAGCAGGCCGTGAATGCTGCCGGGCTCGGCGGCGAGCGTGATGCCGTCGTTCGCGCGGACCGCGCCGAACGACTTATGGATGTCGTTGAGCTCGACCCGCATGCCGGGATCGGACGCGAAATGCGATGCGGGCGCAGAGACTATCTCGCGGCGCCCTGCATCCCCTGCAGCAGTTGCGGCATGTACCAGACTTGGAGATCGGAAGCCGCCTGGCCCGAGGCGAGGTAGGAGGTACCGTCCTGCAGCCGCAGGGGTCCCTTCCACAGCACGACCGACCGGGATCCCATGGCCCTGATCAACGCGTCCAGCCGGGCGCCGGCTCTCGCGCTGAGCGCGGAGCCTTTCTCGAAACCGACCGCCGAGGTGTCCGGGGCGTTGATGTTCGTCCAGTCGGGGCCGTTCCAGTCCCAGTACTGTTTATAGGCGCCGCTCTGGACCATCTTGATCGCCTTGACGTACGCCGGTCCCCAGTTGAAGTACGGCACGCCGAGACAGACCGCCGGCGCCTCCGCGCAGGCGTTCTTGAAATCGTACGGCACCGCGAAGACGTGCCGGCCGGCCTTGGCCAGTTTGTTCGCCTCGACCAGCGCCTCCGTCGTGTCGATTCCCGAGATCACCACGTCGTGGCCGGTGGTGAAGAAGTCGTCCGCGACCTTGGTCGGGTCGAGCGTCTGCCCAGGGATGTTGAACCAGAAGCCGATCCACGTCACCTTGAACGCGAGATCGGCCGCGCGCCGGCCGAGATACGTGGTCAGCAGTACCGCGCGCCGAGGTAGGCGGAATCGGCCAGGCGGCGCGTCTCATCGTTCGCGAGGGGACCGAGGAAGCCGATCTTGCCGGTGCGCGTCGTGAGTGATGCGGCGCAGCCGCCGACCATCTTCATGTATTCCATCCGGCCCATGAAGTTGCTCTCGTTCGGGGGCGCCTTGTAGTCTTTGCCGGCCCGCCACGCCTGATCGCCCGAGACGTTGATGATCGGCAGCTCCGGATGGCTCTTCGCGGCCTCGAGCGTCCCGTCTTTGAAGTCGTCCGAGGTCGTCAGGACGAGCTTCGCGCCCTTGGAGACGAGGTCGTCCACCACCTGCGGCACGGTGACGCCGGGCTTGGCCGCGGGGTTCACGTTGTCGACGTAGACCATCCGCGCGCCGGGCACCTTGCGCTCCGCGTATTGGGCGCCGATGAAGTGCGCTTCGCTCCATCCATGGTCGTTATGCGGCCCCACGAGAACCACGCCGAACGGAAATCCCGCGCCGGCGGCCGTCGCGGGGACCATCGGTCCACCGGACACGACCAGGGCACCGACAAGGACGAGTGAGGCGGTGACGCACGAAAAAATCCTGCACATGGCGGTAGGCGCGCTCCTTTCCAGCCGGATGGGACGAATCAAGGAAGGCCGTTGACGCTGCCCTTAGTTCCCGACGCGCGCGCGTTTCCCTACCGGGGCCTTCCCAGTGAATCGGTTGACAGGGGACCGCGGCGGCTCTACCATGGCTGGTGGCGGGGGCGCCAGTGTTCGCGGGGGCGTGGTGTAGCCTGGTTTAACACACCTGCCTGTCACGCAGGAGATCGCGGGTTCAAATCCCGTCGCTCCCGCCAAATCCAGACGCGCGAGCCCCACATCGTCGCGCCGCGTTCCCACCCATCCGGCTCCGTTCCCAGCCCACCGCCCGGCCGCAATCGTTCTCGATACAGGCGCGCGCGGTGTCGAGCACGGGTTTGAGGCCGCCGGGCGACGGGTAATTTTGTGTTATAGTCCCCGGGGAAGCCGCCCGGGGGCTGTCTTATGGGGTGCCGGCTGAGATGTTCGTACGTCTCGACCAAGGACGGTGAGACTCCACCATGTCTACGAAACGCGTGCTGTGGGCCACTCTCCTCCTGGCTGTTGCCGTCGCGATGGCTGCGCCCGTGCCGGCGGGCGCGCAGGGGCTGATCCGGGTGTTCATCGACGGCCGTCCCGTCAACTTCGACGTGCCGCCGACCGCCATCCAGGGCCGCGTGCTGGTGCCCTTGCGCGGCATCTTCGAGCAGCTCGGAGCTACCGTTGACTACGACGCCCGGACGCAGCACATCCTCGCCGTCCGCGGCGGACAGACCGTCGAGTTGACCGTCGGGTCCCGTCAGGCCCGCGTCAACACTGCGCCAAAACTGCTCGACGTGCCGGCCTTCACCATCAACGGCCGCACGATGGTGCCGTTGCGCTTCATCAGCGAGGCGCTTGGCGCCGGCGTCCAATGGATCGAGGCGAATCAGACGATCCTGATCAGCAGCAGCGGCAGCGCGCCGGCCGCGGCGCCGCCGCCCGTCGCGACAAGCAGCCAGGTCGCGGGCCGTCTCATGGCCGTGTCCACCGGGCAGACTCCCCAGATCGTCGTGCGCTCCAACGGGCAGGACTACACGTTTGCGGTGACGCCGCAGACGGCGATCTATCGCTACAACGCCGACACGAACGCCGGCGGCTCCGCGGCGCTCGGGACTTTGAAGGCGGGCGACCACGTGGTCGTTGACACCAGCGGCGGCAATCAGGCGACGAAGATCACGGCGTCGTACCGGTTGTCCCCCGCGGGCCGCATCGCGCACGTGAGCGCCGGCGACCGGACGGTGACGCTCGCCAACGGCACAACGTATGTCGTCCTGCCGGATGCGCAGATCACCCTGAACGGGCAGGCGTCGGACTTCAGCGCGCTGCAGAACGGCCGCGCGGCGCGATTCTACGTCGTCCAGGGAACGAATCAAGCGTACCAGGTCGCCGTCTCAATCCCCACGAGCACGGCGCCCGTGCCGGTCGCGATGAAGGTGCCCACGATCACGTCGCCGGGGAACGGCGCGACGGTCGGCAGCACCATCACGGTGCAGGGCCGGGCGCAGCCGGGGGCGCTCGTCGTCGTGACCGCCCAGCCGCGGCTGGCCGGCCAGTCGGCTCGTTCGACGACGACGGCCGGCGCGGACGGCAACTGGCGGGTGTCGCTGAACCTCCAGTCGTTTCCGCTGGTCGCGTTTCCGTACGTCATCAGCGCGGTGCAGATTGTGAACGGCGCACAGTCCGACGCAGCCAGCATCGAGGTGTCGGTCCAGTAGCCGCGGCGGGGGAAGGATGCGGTAGTACGCGGGCGGGGCGGGTCCTCACAGAGGACCCGCCCCGCGCTCCTGGCGACGGCGATCGCAGGCGTTATGACGCGGACTTCTCCAACTGTTCCTGCGCGACTTCCTTGCTCAATTTCAGAATCGCGGTGTTGATCGTCCGGCGCGCCTCGCCGTGGTCCTGCAGCGCGGCGGCGGGAATCTCCGCCTGATACGTGTGGGTCCCGCGCGAGAACTCGACGGCGATCTTCCCGCCCTCGGCCTCCGTCACCGCCCCCACACCGATGTCGTCCCGGCCCGTACCCGCCACCGCCTCTTCCACTACACGACGGTACTGCTCGAGTTCCCTGTCGCGGAGCATACGTCCCCACCTCCCTGGTGATCGGTATTTACCCCGTGAGAGAGGTCTCGTCGCCGCCGGATGTCGCCGATCGCGGCCGGCGCGCAGCCCAACCTTGTGCCGCCGAGAACGTCTGGGCTATACTGTGTCTCGGCCGCGCCGCGCTGTGCCGGGGTAGCTCAGGTGGTAGAGCAGGGGACTGAAAATCCCCGTGTCGGCGGTTCGACTCCGTCCCCCGGCACCATATTTTGCAGTGGTTTCCCCTGGGTCTTCTATCGTGCGCAACTCCTTACTGTAGCCAAATTGTAGCCAATCTCGCTCTTAGTGCGCCACGATGGGCAGTGCGGTTTGGGCACGCGCGCAGCCAAAACCGCCTCAGGGCTCCTTGCCCGGGGCAGAGCGCCAGGCTTCAGCCTGGTAGCGGTTTAGGGGTTTTGTCGCGTACGGGACGGCGTTCAGGCCCCAGAGGAAATCCGCCTGAACTGCCGGATCGCTCCTTTCCACTCCCGGATCTCGGCCTTGGTGAGGAACTGCTTGTTCTGCTCCGTCACGATCCGGCCGGTCTTCTCGAACGCGTAGATAATCTCCGGCGGAGCGCCGGAGGCGACGAGGAGCTTCTTGGTCTCTCGATGCGCCCGGTCGAGCGGCACAGGGCGCGGGGCGTCGGCATCAGGATTGAAGAAGAGGGGATCGTCCGGTCCCGGCGGCCGCCCGAATTTTCGGGTGAACGCGTCACGGAGATCTTTCAGGGCAGCGACTACCTCCGGCGTGAGGGGGATGACCCCGCGACATTTGAGCGTCATAATGCGATGAATATGCCGCCGAGAGGCCCTTGGGACAAGGCATCGGCCCGCCGGCGCTAGCCGACCCCGTGTTGCGGCCCATCTCCCGGGGTTGGTCCCCGGCTAGTTAGCGCAATCGTGTTCGTCCTCGTCAACCTGGCGACCGATGTCTTGTATATGGTCGCCGATCCTCGCATTCGGTACTCGTAGCCGCCGGCGGGACCCGGGGCGCAAGCGGTCGAACACCGAGTCTATCCGATTGCGGGTAGAGGAGGCACTGAGATGCCACATCGCGGATGGTCGCGGCGGGAAATGCTTCGTATGGGCGGGTGCATCACCGGAGGTGTGCTCGCATCAGCGGCGGCCTCCAGGATCGCTCCGCTGGCGTTTGCGCAGGGCGGTGCGGGGCAGGTGATCGTGCGCGCGCTCGGCGGCGCGTACGAGGACGCCGAACGCCGCGCGATTTTCGATCCGTTCACGAAGGCCACCGGGATCAAGGTGGTCACCGTGCCCGCGACGCAGACCCAGGTCCTGGCGATGGTCCGTTCGGGCAGCGTGCAGCTGGATGTCCTGGATCTGGGAGAGAGCGGGACCATTCTACTCGATCGTGCGCAGGCGCTGGCTCCGATCGACTACGGCAAGTTCAAGCTGACCAATCCCTCCGATCTCAACGCGCCGATTCGCCGTCCGAACATGGTCGGCAACATTTACTTTGCGACCGTGCTCGGATACTCCGCGACGAACTTCGCCAAAATCCATCCGAGGACGTGGGCGGAGTTCTGGGACGTGGAGCGCTTCCCGGGCCCGCGGTCCCTGGAGGGTATCGAGGCCGGCGACGTCCCGCTCGAATTTGCGCTCCTCGCGGACGGCGTCCCGGTGGAGAAACTGTATCCGATAGACGTGGATCGCGCGCTGCATTCGCTCGGCCGGATCAAGAAGTCCATCCTGAAATGGTGGACGACCGGCGCGGAATCCGCCGCGCTGCTGGAGAGCGGACAGGCCGTGGCGATGGACATCTGGAACGGCCGCATTCAAGGCCCGATCGACAAGGGCGCGCCGCTCGCGATCGAGTGGAACCAGGCGATGCGGTTGAAGCAGTTTTGGTCGATCGTTCGTGGAGCCCCGAACGCCGGCAACGCGCTGCACTTCATCGACTTCGCGCTCCAGCCGCACGTGCAGGCCGATCTCGCGCGGTACATTCCCTACGGTCCCACGAACAAGAGGGCGTTCCGGTACGTCACGAAGGCGGACGCGGAGAAGCTCGTCAGCAGCCCCCAGCACTTCAAGGTGTCGTTCGACGAGGACGCCTACTGGTGGGCCGATCATCTCGACGCGGTGGCGAAGCGGTGGCAGACCTGGCTTCTCCAAGGGTAGGGGAGGCGGCCGCCCTCGTACTGCTGAATGTCAGGAAACAGTACGGGGACGTTACAGTTCTCGACAATCTATCGCTGACCGTAGCGCCCGGCGAGTTTTTCACGCTGTTGGGTCCGAGCGGCTCGGGTAAGACGACGACGCTGATGTTGTGGGCGGGGTTCGTCCTGCCGTCGGCTGGCCGGGTGGTGATCGGGGGGCGCGACGTGTCGACGGTGCCCCCATACCGCCGCAACCTCGGCATGGTCTTTCAGCATTACGCGCTGTTTCCCCATCTGACGGTGGCGCAAAACATCGCGTTTCCACTCGAGATGCGCCGGTGGCGGCGCCCCGCCATCCGGGCGCGGGTCGCCGAGTTGTTGGAGTTGGTGCGCCTGGGCGGGCTGGCCGAGCGCCTGCCCCGCCATCTCTCGGGTGGCCAGCAGCAGCGGGTCGCGGTGGCCCGCGCCCTCGCCGCGTCGCCTCCGGCGATCCTGATGGATGAACCCCTGGGAGCGCTCGACCGCAAATTGCGTGAGGAACTGCAGGTTGAACTGCGACGCGTCCATCGCGCGACCGGTGCGACCGTCGCGTACGTGACCCACGACCAAGCCGAGGCGCTGATCCTGTCGGACCGCGTGGCGGTGATGCGCGACGGACGCATCGAGCAGGTCGAGGCCCCCGCAACGCTGTACGAACACCCGGCCACGCGCTTTGTCGCGGAATTTCTGGGTGACGCGAATTTCTTCGCCGGCCGCGTCGTTGCGCATCAGCCGGACGCCGCGGTGGTGGAAACCGGCGATGGGATGCGGCTGCGCATTCCGCCGGTCGGCGCCGTCGGCGGAGAGGTGCTCGTGATGGTGCGGCCGGAGCGCCTCCGTCTCCTCAACGGCGGGGACGATCCGCCGAACGTGATCTCCGGCACGTTGACCGACCGTGCCTACAACGGGCTGGTCGTCCGGTACCAGGTTACGACCGCGGCGCGGAAAGAGATCGTGTTGAGCGTACCCTCGTTCAGCGCGCCGCCGGTAGAGGTGGGGATGCCCGTGCGGGTCGGCTGGGCGATCGAGGCCGGAAGAGTCGTCGCACCGTGAGACGGTGGGCGCTCGCGAGTTGGCTGCCGCTCGGATTTCTGTCGGTCTTCTT
>DASYZR010000087.1 GCA_035945995.1 bacterium | reverse complement strand
GCTGGCTCGGCACAAGGGGAAACTTGTCGCATCGCTGCGCTCCAGCGTCATGTTCCTGGAACGATACCATGACCTGCTGCGCGACGGCGGCCTGCTACTCACGATCATCGACGACTCGGTTCTGAACACGACAACCACGGCCTTTGTGAGAGACTGGCTTCGCTCCCGCTATTACGTTCGGGCGATCATCTCGCTGCCCAAGAACTGCTTCGTCGTGGCCGGTAGCGCATCGAAGACCTCCATCCTCGTCTTGGAGAAGAAACCGGGCGAATCAGCGGATCAGTCGGCGATATTCATGGCGAAGAGTTTGAACGTCGGGCACACAGACTCCGGAAAGCCCGACCTGAACAGCAACGATCTGCCGGCGATTCTCACCGAATGGCTTCGCTTCCGTGACAGCGGCACGCTCCCGACGCGGCCGGGCTGTTTTGTCGTTCGGCCCGAGGACTTGGCAGAGCGCCTCGACGTGCAGTGGTATGATCCGGAATACTTGGAACTATATCGACGCCTGGAATCCGTGTCACATTTTCGCCTGCGCGACATCAAGCCGCTCCTAAAGTACGGCGCTTCCATCGACGCGGACTACACGAGCGACGTGCCCTTTCTACGAATCGAGAATCTGCGCCGAAACGACATTGACCTGAGCGACCTTCAGTTCGTGCCGTCGGCGCTCCATCTCAGGCAGTTGAAGTCGCTCTATCTACGCGAAGGGGATGTCCTGATCGCGAGGAGCGGAACCTACGTGGGGCTTTGCGGAGCCGTGGGCGGTGGATTGGACAACTTCGTCTACGGATCGTACATCATTCGGTTAAGGCTGCGCGACCAGATGCGCCTTCGGCCGCGATTCCTCGCTCTATATCTCAATTCGCGGGTCGGACAAATGCAATTTGACCGGGTCAAGACGGGATCACTCCAGTTCAACATCAACCAGCAGCAGATTCAGGACATCATCGTACCCGACATTCCTGTTTCGGAGCAGGATGCCATCGTCGCAGATTTCTCCGCTCGGCTGGCAAAGATCAAAATGGCGAGAAAGGATATCTCCTTGCTGGAGGCCGACTTCGCCGACGGGCTAGGGTCGAAGATCACAACTTCGGCCGGGATTAAGGGGAAACTCAACCTTCGGGATTTTTCCGGGGCGTAACCCGGAATTTATTTTTGCTTCCGGCGCTTCTTGGCCCGTTGTCGTCGCTGGTAGAGGCGTTCCTGTTCTTGGATTTCCGATTTCGGCACGGCGACGATGCGCCGGGTAAACTCCGCGAACCGTTCAAATGGAGTCAGGACTGGTCCGGCGCGTTGCGGTCCGTCGCTTCCCTCGCCCTTGGCGTGCTGTCTCACGCGGTGGCTTCTCCTCCGGTCAGCGTCTCGTACGTGAGCCGCTTGCCGACCACGCCGTGCAGGGCGCGGACGAACCGCTCCCCGTCCGGCATCTTCCGCGTGTTGAAGCGGTACGCCTGCTCGTCCAGGTAGCGGAACAGATGGAACGGCTCGACGCTGACGTAGGTGCACTTCACCGACCGCTTCAGGAGCGACCAGAAGTTTTCGAGCCCGTTCGTGTGGACCTTGCCCTCCGCATACTTCTCGGCGTGGTCGATCACCTTGTGCGTGTACTCGTCGGCGAGCACGTCGTATGACGGGAGCGCGTCGGTGAAGACCTCGGACCCCGGCTCGACGTGTTCGCGGACAGTCGGGATGAGGGCGCCACGGCGGACGTTCGGAACATGCCGGAGAATCACGCGGCTGTGGCCGTCCGGCCCGTGCCGTTCGAGCAGGCCCATGCCGGCGGCCTTGCCCATGCCGCCCGTCCCCTTGATGGCCTTCGCGCGGCGGCTCTTGTGCATGAACCGCGCTTTGCCGCCGATGAACGATTCGTCGATCTCGATGTCGCCGCCGAACTTGCGGAACGTGCCGGTCTGCAACGCGAGGCGAATCCGGTGCGTCAAAAACCAGCCGGATTTTTGCGTGACGCCGAGCGCGCGCGCCACCTCGTAGGATGACACGCCGTTCTTGCAATTCACGACCATCCAGAACGCGGGGAGCCATTTGTCGAGCCCGATATGGCTGTCCTCGAAGATCGTGCCGACCTTTACCGAAAACTGTTTCTGGCACGCCTTGCACTGCCACAGGCGGCGGGTCACCAGGAAGGTCGGCTCGACCGCTCCACACCGGGGGCAGACCGGCTTACGGTCCGGCCAGCGCAGCGCCGCGACGAACCGGATGCATACGTCCGGGTCCTTGAAATACCGGACGGCTTCGAGGAGCGTCTTGGGCATATCGTTCGGCTTTTTCATGCTTCAAGCGTAGCACTTCTAGGCTACTGAGTTAAGTATGCTATTGCCCAAGTGAGGGTAAGGCAGAAAAAATTTAGGCGCCCTTCGATCGAGCTGGCGATGAGTCACCGCTTCGTGCGACTCTGGAGAACGAATCCCAAAAATTGACCCACATCGGGAACACGTTCAGGATCCAATACAGCCTACTGCACGCGCTCGCCGAGAGCGTGGCGCATGCGGGGGACTGGGTCACGGAGGACGCCGGCGTTTCGGGCCGGTGATGCCTGCGGCGTGAGCCAATACGTCCCCGCGGCACGGGATCACCACGAGCCGGGGACCGGCGGGGTTGCGTTCGGAGGGGAATTAGCGGCGGCGGCCGCCGCGCTTGGCTTCGGTGTTGCGTTTGAGGTCGAGGAGACGCTCTTCGCTTTCCTTCATGAACTTGGTGAGCTTTTCTTCGAATGAGGCTTTGGATCGGACGCGAGCCTGCCGTTCGGAGGCGTCGAGCGCTTGTTTCACGGAGAGGTCAAGTTTGCCCTTGTCGTTATAGCCGAGCACCTTGACCTTGACGCGCTCTTGTTCTTTGAGGTAGTCGCGAACGTCCTTGACGTAGGTGTCGGCGATTTCCGAGATGTGGACGAGACCGCTCTTGCCGTCCCCGAGTTCAACGAATGCGCCGTAGTGGGTGATCTTAACGACTACACCTTCAATAATACTACCTGCCTCAAGACTCATTCCGAGCCGGTGCCCTCCTCCAGCAACAGAAACGCGTCGCGATTATACCCCGGCCCCCCGGGGGTGTCAAGAAAAATCACCCCGGCGGAGGGTACGCGCCTGGTTAGCGATGTGGAACGTGGAGCCAGCGCAGGATGGCATCCCGCACGCCGACCGCCCACACGCCGATCCCGTGGGGAGACTGCGGAGGTGGAACGGCATCCATGCCCGGCGGCGGGGACGGCGGCTCCACGTCGGGGCCGGCGTCGCGAACCGGGAGGGCGGGGGCCCCGCCCCGCGGGGTGGCGCCCGGTGGCGCCACGGTTCCCTCGAAGGGTACGATCAGCAGCTCGATCTCGCCGGGACGCACCAGCCCGAGTTGCTGCCGGGCGATTTGCTCGATGTACCGGTCGTCGGTTTTGAGCCGCTCGATCTCGTCACGCAACCGGGCATTTTCGGCGACGAGGTCGCGACGGCGCTGCTCCAGGCGCGCTTCCTCGCGGGCCAGCGTATACGTCTTGGCATACTGGCTGGCCAACGCGGCAAGGACAACCGCCGCGGCGACGGCGGCGCCCATCGTCGTCAGGCGCGGGCGCCGCGCGCGGGCCTCCGCGGGCGCCGCGACCGCGTGCACGGTACCCCGCCCGCTCATCGTGACGCTCCCGTGAGCACCACGCCGTCCGCCTCGGAGCGGCGGCGCGGCAGGATCCAGGGCAGGGCGAGCAGGACTACCGCGGCGATCAGCACCGTCCGCGCGCGCTGCCAGACGTCGAACCGGCGGATGACGGCAAACCAGAACGGGCTCAACGTTCCCTGGGACTGCAGATGGAACCAGGCGAGCGCCACCTGCCGCATGTAGCGTGTGGTCTCGGGAAACGGCGGCACGCCGTGGTGGCGCGCCACGGTCGCCGCCCCCGCGTTGTAGGCCGCGACCGCAAGGACCGTGTTCCCCTGGAAGCGGTCGACCAGCCGGCGCAGGTACGCGGCCCCGACGGCGAGATTGGCGTCCGCTTCGTCCATACACGGTGGCGCCGCGGCGGCGGCCGGCCGGCACCCGGCCGTCCCGCCGATCTCTCGCCACGTTCCCGGCATCACCTGCATGAGCCCGTACGCGCCGCGCGCCGAGCGGGCGTGCGGGTCGAAGCCGCTTTCGGCGGCGACGACGGCCGCGAGCAGCGCGGGATTCAGCCGGACGGCCGTCGCCGTGTCGTTGATGAGGTCCGCGTAGGGGATGGCCCGCACCGGCCGGGGCGTCGCGGCGTCGCGGGCAAACTGCACGACGGCGGTCCGCACGTGGACCGTCGTGAGGTAGATGACCGTGAGTGTGAGTAGGAGGGTCGCCGAGAATACCGCCGCGTGGAGCCAAAACCACCACGGCGCCCCTCCCCTGCGGCGACCGTTGGCCATGGCAGTCCTGACGTTCTGGCTTCGGCCGGGGATTCCTGCACCCGCTACCGGCGGAACGCGGCGGGGCCCGGGTACTCGGCGCCCGGTCCCAACATCTCCGCGATGCGCAGGAGGCGGTTGTACTTGCCGACCCGCTCGGATCGGGCCGGCGCCCCGGTCTTGATCTGCCCGGCGCCGACGGCCACGGCGAGGTCGGCGATCGTCGTGTCCTCGGTTTCGCCGGAGCGGTGCGAGATGACGGCGGCCCAGCGCTGCCGCTGCGTCAGCCGGATGGCTTCCAGCGTTTCGGTGAGCGTGCCGATTTGGTTCAGTTTGATGAGCACGGCGTTGCCCGTTTCGCGCGCGATGCCCTCGCTGATGCGCCGGAGGTTCGTGACGTACAGATCGTCGCCGACCAACTGGATGCGCGCGCCGAGCCGGCGAGTGACCGCGGCCCAGCCGTCCCAGTCGTCCTCGGCGAATCCGTCTTCGATGGAGACGATGGGGAACCGGTCCACGAGCCCCGCGTAGTACTCGACCAGCTCGGCGGACGAGAACGCGGCGCCGCCGAGGCGGTAACGGCCGTCCGCGAAGAAATTGCTCGCCGCCGGATCGAGGGCGAGCGCGGCCTCCCGGCCGGCGGCATAGCCGGCGCGCCGGATCGCCTCGAGCAGCAGCGCGAGGGCCTCCTCGTTCCCGGCCAGCCGGGGGGCGAAGCCCCCTTCGTCGCCGACGCCGGTGGCGAGGCCGCGGTCCAGCAACACGCGGTGCAGCGCGTGGTAGATCTCGGCGCCCATGCGGAGGGCCGCGGGATACGAGAGCGCACCGAGCGGCACCACCATGAACTCCTGGAACTCGAGACCGTTGTCGGCGTGCTTGCCCCCGTTCAGCACGTTCATGAGCGGAACCGGGAGCGTGCGGGCGCCCTCCCCGCCGAGATACCGGAACAAGGGGACCCCGCGCCCGGCCGCGGCGGCGTGCGCAACCGCGAGCGACACGCCGAGAATCGCGTTCGCCCCGAGACGGCTCTTGTTCGGCGTGCCGTCGGCGGCAATCAGGGCTTCGTCGATGCCCCGCTGGTCGGCCGGGTCGCGGCCGCCGAGCAGCGGCGCGAGCGTCTCGCGGACGTGCCGGACCGCGGTCAGAACCCCGAGGCCGCCGTAGCGGCCGCCGTCCCGGTCCCGCAGCTCGATCGCCTCGTGGACGCCGGTGCTGGCTCCCGACGGGACGGCCGCGGTCCCGCGCGCGCCCGAGTCGAGGGCCGCCTCGACCTCGACCGTCGGGTTGCCCCGCGAATCAAGGATTTCACGCGCCGTGATGCTGGCGATGCGCGCCATCGGGTCCTCCTTGGGGTTCGTCGGTGAGGATGTCGCAGTACCCGGCGTCGGGCCGCGGCGCCGCCGGCACCTCGCGGACGCGCGCCCGAATCCGACGATCCCCCACGTCGACGGCGATGACGTCGCCGGCGCGCACGGGAGCGGCCGGCTCGGCGCGCCGGCCGTTGAGCGTCACGCGGCCCGCATCGCACAGCCGGTTCGCGAGGGCGCGCCGCCTCACGAGCCGGCTGACCTGCAGGAACTTATCCAGCCTCACTCGCTTCGCGCCACAGCGCCTGCACCTCGTCCGCGGTGCAGTCCGCAAGCGGCGTCCCGCGCGCGCGGGCCAGGGCTTCGAGCCGGCCGAATCGGACTCGAAACCGCTCGGCGACTTCACGCAGCGCCAACTCGCCGTCGACGCCGAGCGCCCTCGCCGCGCCGACCGCGGCAAAGAGCAGATCGCCGACCTTCTCGTCCGCCTCCGCCGGTCCGGACGCCCCGGCGAGATCGTCCAACGCGCGGCGCACGCCGGCGAGCCTCTGATCGACGCCCGGTCCATCCGGTCCCGGCATGCCCGCTCGGGCCGCGCGCGCCTGCATCTGCTGCGCGAGCATCAGGGCGGGGAGCGTGCGGGCGAGGCCGGCCAGGGCCTCGTCCCGCGGTTCCGCCGTGCCGCCGGTCGTCCCGGCATCGCCGTGCGGGCCCGCGGCGGCCGCGCGCTCGGCCTGTTTGATGGCCTCCCACCGGGTGACGACCGCGTCGGGCGTGGCCGCCGCCGCCCCGCCGAACACGTGCGGGTGGCGCCGGATGAGTTTCTCCACGAGTCCGGCGACCACGTCGTCGATGGTGAACGTTCCGGCCTCCGCCGCCATCTGGGCGTGGAACACAACTTGAAGCAGGAGGTCGCCGAGTTCTTCTTTCAGCCGCTCCGGGGCGCCGGCGTCGATCGCGTCCAGCGTCTCGTACGTTTCTTCGAGCAGGTACGGCCGCAGCGACGCGGACGTCTGGGCGCGGTCCCAGGGACACCCGCCGGGCGCGCGCAGCCGGGCCATCGTGGCCACGAGGTCCTCAAAGGTCGGGCGCGGCCGGTTCATCACGTCACCCCCGTGGCCGCGACGGTGCGGGCGGCGCCCGCCCCGTCGTCGCGCCGGGTTTCCGCGGCGAGCCACTCCAGCAGCTGCTCGACGGCCGGGACCGTCTCGTCCGGCGCGAGCCCGGGCACCGGCATGTAGATCCCGTCGGCGGTCCACCGCAGCCGGCCGCGGGACCGTGCGATGTGCGTGTGGACGCGGGGTCCGGCCCCGGCGGGGTCGAGCAGCTTGATGAGGACGCCCCCGGCGTCCCGCGCAATCGCGGCCACGCCGGCGCTGCGCGCCAGGGCGCGCAGGCGGATCACGCCCGCGAGACGCTGCGCCGGCGCCGGCAGGGGACCGTAGCGGTCGCGCAGTTCCGCGATCGCCTCCGCGGCATCGTCCGGGGTTCGGGCGTCGGCGAGCCGCCGGTACGCGGCGACGCGCTGCGCGGGCGCGTCGACGTACGATTCCGGCAGGAATGCTTCGACGCCGAGGTCGACCGTGGGGTCGGAGGTCTCCTCGACGATCTCGCCGCGCAGCTCCCGGATCGCTTCGTCCAGCAGGCGCATGTACAGATCGAACCCGACGGCCGCCAGGTGCCCGTGCTGTTCCGGTCCGAGGAGGTTGCCGGCGCCGCGGATCTCGAGATCGCGCATCGCGAGGCGGAGCCCGGAGCCGAGCTCCACGAACTCGCGCATCGCGACGAGCCGCTGCTCCGCCTCGGGCGTGAGCCTGGCGTTGCGCGGGTGCAGCAGGTACGCGTAGGCCTGCCGGTCGGCCCGGCCCACGCGTCCCCGCAGCTGGTAGAGCTGCGCGAGGCCGAGCAGGTGCGCCTGCTCGATGAGAATCGTGTTCACGCGGGGGATGTCGAGGCCGATCTCGACGATCGTCGTGCAGACCAGGATGTCCGCGCGGCCGCCCAAGAAATCGAGCATGATGCGCTCGAGCTGCGTCTCCGGCATTTGCCCGTGCGCGACGACGACCCGCGCCTCGGGCACGAGCCGGCGGATCCGCTCGGCGGCGCGCTCGATCGTCTCGACCCGGTTGTGCACGACGTAGACCTGGCCGTCGCGGGCCAGTTCGCGGCGGATGGCCTCCGCCACCACCGCGGGATCGTCCTCGTGAATGTACGTCCGGATCGGCTGCCGGGCCTCGGGCGGCGTTTCCATCACCGAGAGGTCGCGGAGGCCCGCCAGCGACATGTGCAGGGTGCGCGGGATCGGGGTCGCGGTCAGCGTCAGCACGTCGACCTGGGTGCGCAGCTGCTTGAGGCGCTCCTTGTGCCGGACGCCGAACCGCTGCTCCTCGTCGATCACGACCAGGCCGAGGGCCCGGAACGTCACGGTCTTGTTGAGCAGCGCGTGCGTTCCAATCACGACGTCGATCGTGCCGTCGCGCAGGCCGTCCAGGACTTCGCGCTGTTCCTTCGCCGACCTGAACCGGCTCAGCATCTCCACGCGCACGGGAAACGGGGCGAAGCGCTCGCGGAAGACGGTGTAGTGCTGCTGCGCGAGCAGAGTCGTGGGGACGAGGACGGCGACCTGGCGCCCGTCCATGACCGCCTTGAACGCCGCGCGCAGCGCGACTTCGGTCTTCCCGTAGCCGACGTCGCCCGCGACCAGGCGATCCATCGGCCGCGCGCCCTCCATGTCCCGCTTGACGTCTTCGATCGCCTTTCGCTGGTCGGGGGTCTCTTCGTAAAGAAACGCCTCTTCCATCTCGCGCTGCCACGGCGTGTCGCCGGTGAACGCGTGCCCGCGCGCCCGCTCGCGCGCCGCGTAGAGGTCCAGCAGCTCGCGCGCCATTTCGCGCGTGCGCTCGCGGACCCGCCGCTTCTCGCGGTCCCACTCCGTGCCGCCGAGGCGGTGGATCTGCGGCGCCTGTCCGTCCACGCCGACGTACCGCTGCACGAGGCCGATCTGCTCGGTCGGGACGTACAGCGCGTCGCCCTGGGCGTAGTCGAGATGCAGGTAGTCCCGCGCGGCGCCGCCCATCGCGAGCCGCTCGAGCCCGCGGTAGATCCCGATGCCGTGATGGAGGTGCACGATGAGATCGCCCGGCACGAGCTCGCTCCAGCTGCCCAGCCGGGCGCCGTCCCGGAACCAGCGCGGGCGGCTCCGCCGGCGCCGCCATCCCAGGATCTCGCTGTCGGTCACCACGACCAGGTCCGCGAAGGCGAACCCCTGCGTCAGCGGCTCCCCCACCACCGTCACGGTGCCGGGCGCGGGCGGCGCGTCGAGCCGGTCGGGGTTCGCCGCGACGACGCCGTGTTCCGCGAGCAGCTCGCGCATGCGGTGCGCCTGGCGGCTGGCGACCACGACACGGCTGCGCTCCGCGATCCAGCGGCGCGCCTGCTCCGCGAACCCTTCGACCTGGCCGGCGAACGACTCCACCGTTCCGAACGGCATGCCCATCGCGGCATACCCGGTCCCCTCAGGCGACGTGCGCAGGGTGGAGATCGCGACCGTGCGGCGGGCGGCGAGCATCGGCGCCACGTCCTCCCAGGGCACGACCGGGGCGGGCGCGGTGCTGGCGATCTGGGCGGTCTCCGCCGCGCGCGCGCGGGCGGCCTCCGCCTGCCGGACGAGTGCCTTGGCCTGACGCGCGACTTCGTCGGGCTCGTCGAGCACGCACACGGCCGCGTCCCGGAGCAGGCCGGGCAGCAGCACCCCGGGCCCGGCGGGTCGCGGTACCGCGTCGGCGCGCGCCGGCAGGATCGTGGTCCCCTCGAGGGTTGCCGTGGTCAACTGCGTCTCGGGATCGAACGCGCGGACCGATTCGATCTCGTCGCCGGCCCATTCCGCACGAACCGGCCGGTCCGACGCCGGGGGATAGACATCGACGATGCCGCCGCGGACGCTCATCTCGCCCGGTACGTGGACGAGATCCACGCGCTCGTACCCGCCCGCGGCGAGCCGTCCTATGACCTCGTCGATCGCGATGGGGGCGCCGGGACGAAGGTCGGCACGCACCGCCTCAAGCCACCCGGGGTCCGGCATCGGCAGGACGAGGCCGGCGGCGGAGGCCACCGCGACCACCGGCTCATCGCGGCTCAGCGCGTCCAGCAGGCGGTGACGCGTGCGCGCCGCGTCGAGGGAGAGCGGCTCCCCCGGCCCCGGCGCGTCCCACACCTCGAGGAGATGGACGGCCGGTGCGCCCGGCGGCAGCAGGGCGTGCAGGTCGTCGGCCAGCCGTTCGGCGTGATCGCGGTCGGGCGACACCACGAGCCACGCGGGGATCTGCGTTCCCGCGCGCATGATGAGCGCCGCGAGCAGGCAAGCCTTTCCCGCGCCGGCCGGTCCCGTGACCCAGGGACGCCGGCCGGCCTCCAGTGCCTCGCTCACGAGAAGAAACTCCCGGCTGCGCTGCAGAACCGGGAGCACACCGGACACAGACATCACGAAACCTCCGTCTCATTGTACGGGAGGACGGGAAAATGCGTCAATCGCGGCGCCTGCCCCGCCCAGGGGGCGGGGTGCGGATCGGGATCGGCGCGGCCGGTCCGCGCGGCCGGGGGCCGGGTTAGGCGCGCGGTGGACCCGCGGGCGCTTCGGCGGGGCGGCGGCCGCGATACCAGTTGGTGATCGGCAGGCGGCGGTCGCGGCCGAACGCCTTCGGGGTGATCTTGACGCCCGGCGGCGCCTGGCGGCGCTTGTACTCGCTCGCGTCGACCATCCCGATCACGCGGGCGACGGTGGCCGGATCGAAGCCCTGAGCGATGATCTCCTCGGCGGACCGGTCGTCTTCCACGTAGAGGCGCAGGATCGGGTCGAGCGTCTCGTACGGCGGCAGCGTGTCCTGGTCAGTCTGCTCCTCCCGCAATTCGGCCGTCGGCGCGCGCTCGAGCACGCCGGCCGGGATGAGCTCCCGGCCCCCGGTCCCGTTGCGCCAGCGGGCCAGGCGGTAGACGAGCGTCTTGGGAACGTCCTTGATGACGGCGAAGCCGCCTGCCATGTCGCCGTACAGCGTCGCGTACCCGACGCTCATCTCGCTCTTGTTGCCGGTGGTCAGCACGAGCCAGCCGAACTTGTTGGACAGCGCCATGAGCAGCGTGCCGCGGATCCGCGCCTGAATGTTCTCCTCGGCCTCGTTCCGGGGCCGGCCGCCGAACGCCGGCGCGAGCGTGGTCTCGAAGGCGCCGGCCATCGCCTCGATCGGCAGGTCGAGGGTCCGGATCCCGAGGGCCTGCGCGAGCGCGGCGGCGTACCGCCGGCTTTCGTCCGATGTGAACCGCGACGGCATCGTCACCCCGGTGACGGCCTCGGGGCCGAGCGCGTCCGCGGCGATCGTGGCGACGAGGGACGAATCCACCCCGCCGCTCAGCCCCACCGCGACATGGCGGAACCGGTTCTTGCGCACGTAGTCGCGCGTGCCGAGGACGAGTGCGCGGTAGACTTCCTCAACGTCTCCGGGAGGCTCTGCCGGATCCGGCCCGGGCAGCGCCGGCCGGGCCGGATCCGGCGGCTCCGTGGACAGCGTGTAGACCGGCGCCCGGACGCCCTCGCCCGCGAGCGCGTCCGGGGTCCGGATCGGATTGTACCGGCGCAGGGTCCGGATCGCCTCGACGTCGATGTCGGCGACGACGAGGGCTTCGTCGAACGCCGGCCCGCGCGTCACGACCCGTCCGGCGGCGTCGACGACGAACCCGAGGCCGTCGAAGACGAGCTCATCCTGGCCCCCGACCGTGTTGTTGTAGGCGATCGCGATCGCGTAGTCGCGCGCGCGCGTCCGCAGCATCTCCTCGCGGATCCGCCACTTGCCGGCCGAGTACGGCGACCCGTTGATGTTGACCGCGACGAGGGCCCCGGCCAGGGCCTGGGCGAGCAGGGGACCGCCGGGCGCCCACACGTCCTCGCAGATCGTCACGCCGACCGGCACGCCGTGCACGACGAAGACCGGCGCCTCCGTGCCCGGCTGGAAGTAGCGCTTCTCGTCGAAGACGCCGTAGTTGGGGAGCCGCATCTTGCGATATATGCCGGCGATGCGGCCGCCGGCGAGTATTGCGGCCGCGTTGTAGAGGTGTTCGCCCGAGTCCACGCATCCGATCACCGCGACGCTCCGGGTCGCATGGCGCGCGATCTCGTGCAGGCAGGCGACGTTCTCCTCGACAAAGTCGGCCTTGATCAGCAGGTCTTCGGGCGGATATCCGGGAACGACGAGCTCGGGGAACGACACGATATCCGCGCCGAGGCCCTCCGCCTCGGCGAGGCGCTCCAGAATCTTGCGGGTGTTGCCTTCGAAGTCGCCGACGGTGGGGTTGATCTGCGCCATCGCGACCCGAAAGCGCGGCGTCGTCACGTTAGTTATTATAGAGGATTTTGACACCGCGGGGCGCGCCGGGCGCGGTGGAACCGGCACGCCGTAAGCGTGGCGGCCGGCGATTCACGAAGCCTCCGTCACGTCTCCATGACTTATTCACACTGCGTTCGACGTCTGCGGCCGGACCAATGTTTCGGCCCGCCCGGCTGTAGAAAAATTAGTTGAAGGCCACCCGACCTATGAGGGAGGTGACTCCACATGGTGGCTCGCATCCGATACCGTAAGCGCATGCTCGCGCGTGTGGCGCTCGTTACGCTGGCCGCGGCGGCGTTCGTCGTCGTCAACGGGCTTCCCGCGCAGGCCCAGGGCCTGTACCTGGATTTCAGCCTGTTCCCGCCAGCACCGGCGTATCAGACCAACTGCCAGCAGTTCTCCTACGGCGGGGCCATGTGGACATAGGGTTCCCCTCGGCCGGTCCGCCTCCGCCGCGGACGTCGAAAGACCCGGGAGGCGGTCCCCGGGTCTTCCGACGCACCGATGCCGCGCGGGCCGCGCGGGGGACTTAGACGTCGTAGTACAGGAAGAACTCGTACGGGACCGGGCGGATGTTGACTTCGTGCACCTCGCGGGTCCGCTTGTAGTCGATCCACGTCTCCAGCAGGTCCCGGGTAAACACGTCGCCTTCGAGCAGGAACTCGTGGTCCCCTTGGAGCGCGTCCAGCGCCGCGGTGAGCGAGCCGGGCACGCTCTTGATCTTGGCGGCCTCATCCGGCGGCAGTTCGTACGTGTTCTTGTCGAGCGGTCCGAACCCGGCCTTCACCGGATCGATCTTGCGCTTGACGCCGTCGAGCCCGGCCATCAGCATCGCCGCGAACGCGAGGTACGGATTGCAGGTGGCGTCGGGGCAGCGGAACTCGACGCGCTTCGCCGAGGCGCCGGCCGGCCCGGTGTGGTACATCGGGATCCGGATCGCCGCGCTGCGGTTGCGCTTGCTGAACGCAATGTTGACCGGCGCTTCGTAGTGCGGCACGAGACGCCGGTACGAGTTCGTCGTGCAGGCGCACAGGCCGAGGAGCGCGTCGACGTGGGTCAGCAGGCCGCCGACGTAGTGCAGCGCGTCCTGGCTGAGCTCGGCGTAGCCGCCCTCGCTGTAGAAGATGTTGGCGCCGTTCTTCCAGACGCTCTGGTGCGTGTGCATGCCGGTTCCGTTGTCGCCGAACAGAGGCTTCGGCATGAACGTCGCCGTCATGCCGTGGCGGCGCGCCACGTTCTTGACGATGTACTTGTAGGCGAGCAGGCTGTCGGCCATCCGCGTGAGCGTGTTGTACTTCATGTCGATCTCGCCCTGGCCGGCGGTGGCGACCTCGTGGTGCTGCATCTCGACCTCGATGCCCCACTTCTCCATCTCGAGCGACATTTCGCTGCGGATGTCGAGCAGCGTGTCGGCGGGCGGGACGGGGAAGTAGCCTTCCTTGGTGCGGACGCGGTGGCCCAGGCCCGGCTGGCCGGAGTTCCAGATCGCTTCGGGCGAATCGATGCTGTACCCCATGCGGTACGGATCCACGTCGTACTGGACGTTGCCGAAGACGAAGAACTCGGCCTCCGGCCCCCAGTAGCTCACGTCGCCGAAGCCGGACGCCTTGAGGTGCTCCTCGGCCTTCTGAGCCACGTAGCGCGGATCCCGGCTGTACGGCTTGCCGGTGATCGGATCGAAGATATTGCAGATCACGGACAGCGTCGGGATCTCCGTGAAGGGGTCGGGCCGGGCGGTGGCGGGGTCGGGCATGAGGAGCATGTCGCTCTCTTCGATCGCCTGAAAGCCGCGGATGCTGCTGCCGTCGAACCCGATGCCGCGCTTGAACGTCTTCTCGTCGACCTGACTCGCGGGGACCGTCGTGTGCTGCCACGTGCCGGGAACGTCGACGAATTTCAGGTCGACCATCTTGACCCCGCGATCCTTGATGTACGCGACGACGTCCTGCGCCGTCATCTCCTTGCCCGCCATGCGTCACCTCCGTGTCCCGCCCGGGACGGTGTGGTGCCGGCAAAAAGCGAAACGCCCCCTGAGATTGTGACCTCAGAGGGCGTCCCGGCCCACGGTACTTCAGAGTACCTACGTCACTATATACCACGGGAGCCGGTCCCGGTCAACCGCCTTCCCGGCCGGATCCGCGCGCCCGTCGCGAGTCACATCCCCTTGACGAGGCCGATGACGTGGCCTTCCGGATCCGCAAACATCGCGATGCTCGGTCCGCCGGGCACGTCCATGGGCCCGGAGATCGTGCGGCCTCCGAGACTCTCGATCTTCTTGAGCGCGGCGCCGAGATCGTCGACGGCGACATAGAATGTGACGTGCCCCGCACCCCCGCCCATCGCCGCGCCGATCCCGCCGTTGATGCCGGTGGGCCCGCCGGGGGTCGCCATGGTGTATTCCGCCATCACGGGCTTCATCTCCCAGCCGAACGCGCTGTTGTAGAAATTCTGCAGAGACTTCACGTCCTTGCCGAGGACCTCAAAGTGCACGACCGGATTTCCCATCTGACACCCCTCTCAGTGTACGTCGTGCGGCCGGCGCCGCGGGTTCCGTGCGACGTTCCCAGACGCGCGCCTCCTTTAGGCTTTGATCAGGCCGATCCGGTTGCCCTCCGGGTCGGTGAACACCGCGAAGGTCACCATGTCGGGAATGTGCGTGGGCGGCACCTCGGTCCTGCCGCCGAACTGGGCGACCCTCGTGAGCGTGGCCTCGAGATCGGGGACCCGGACGTAGAAGGTGACGTGCGGGGTCCCCTGCGCCGGGCCGATGCCGCCGTTGATTCCGCCGGTTCCGCCGGTCTTGACGAGGCCGTACCCCATCGGATTGTCGGCGTCGATCCGCCAGCCGAACAGCGATGTGTAGAAGGTGTGCAGGGCTTTGGCGTCCCGGGCGTTGATCTCCCAGTGGACCACGGGGTGGCCCGATGCCGCACGGCCCTTTGCGGTCCGTGACGCGGGACGGGCGCGCGCCGGTCGGGTACGTCTCCGCGTTCCTCCGCCGGTTCGGGCGCCGTGCTTGGTTGACTGCCGGGTTGCACGTCGGGCCACGACCATCACGCTCCTTCCGGTCTCTTGCGGGTGGGTTGGGACTCCGTGCGTTCGTCGACGTCGAGCGAGGACGAGGCTTGAGCGGTCGTCGTCAGCGTGGCGGATCCATGTCACAAGTCCGTCACACCGCGCCCGCGGCCCAGGGATCCGGACCAGCGTCGCCCCCCGGCGCGGCCACGGCCAGGCGCGGGAGGTAGTGGTCCCAGCCTTCGCCGTGGCCTTTGCGGGCCGCCGCGGGCAGATGGCGATGCGTGAGCCGGAGCAGCGTGCCGTCGCCATCCGGGACGAGGATGATCTCGACGATGCTCGAGCCCGGCGGGACCTGCGGACTGTCGACCCAGCCCCACGTATAGACGACCTTGCGGTTCGGCACGAGTTCCACGTACTCACCGCTCACGATGTGGCCGGGGTTGATGACCGCGCGGTAGACGCCGCCCGGCCGGGGGTCGCTCACGGCATGCGTGCCCTTCCAGCGGGCGATCTTAGCCGGATCGGTGAGGAACGCAAACACCGTGTCCGGGAAGGCGGCGATCCGCACCTCGCGCCGGATCGCGTCCTCCGGCGCGGCGCCGGGCGCCTCGGCCGGCGGGGCGGCGGGGCGCCTGGGATCCGGCGTCTCACCGGCGTCCTGGGGTACGTCGCACCCTCCCTTCGTGCTCTTCGGCCGCGGCTTTGAGCCGTTCGAGCCGCTCGTCCCAAAACGCCTCGAGAAAGGCGCGAAGATCGGCCACGGCCTCCCGGCGCGCGCGGTACAGGTGGCGGCGTCCATCCCGTCGCTCGCGGAGCAGGCCCGCGTTGACGAGCACCCGGAGGTGCTGCGAGATGGCCGGCCGGGTGACCCCCTCGAACCGCGACGCGATGGCGCCCGCCGGGAGCTCGCGATCGCGGACCAGCCGCAAGATCTCGCGCCGGCGGGGTTCGGCAAGCGCCTTGAGCGCCTGATCCATCGAGAGTTACGTTAGCATCAACTTACATTTCATGTCAAGCGAACACCCGCCGGTGGCGCGGCCTCGGAGACCGGACCATACACCCGTTCGGCAGGAATGGGCCCGGGAGCATTGCAATGACCGCGGTGACCGTTGAAGTGTTCCACTACGCGGCCGCCGGAGGAACACTTCAATATTGTCGCAGGATCCATTCAACCGAGCGGCGTTCCGGCAGCAGTCTCTGCGCGGCGTCGTCTGCCTGTCCATCACCGGCGAGATCGACCTCAGCAACGCGACGGATTTGTCCGCCCAGCTGCAGGCCGCCGCCGAGAGCGACGGCCGCGGAGTCATCCTCGATCTCCGCGAACTGCGGTACATCGACTCTTCGGGGATCAAGGTCCTGGTCAAGGCGCATCTCGACGCCCGGGGGGCCGGGGGGCAGATCGTCCTGGCCGCGGCCACGGCAAACGTTCAGCGCCTGTTGACGATCACGGGCCTGGACCGGCTGATGCCGATGTTCCCGACCATCGAGGAGGCCCTCAACTCGATTTCGCCGGACCGCTCGACGTCGACCTGACCTTCTTTCCCCTCACTGCGCCGCCAGCACGCGGTTGACGAGCCCCGCGTGCGACGCTTTGAGGGCGTCCATCTTGATCTCCTGGACGCGGAGGGCCCGCCGCTGGAGTTCGTCCGTCGTGCAGTAGCGCTCCATGATCATGCGGCCGAAGCGGATATGGGTGCCTTCGTCGGGGATGACGTCCTCCTCGAGGCGCCTCGCCGTGACCGGATCGACCAAACTCTCCAGGGCGGACGGTTCGTCGGCCAGGATCTCGTCGCGGATGACCTCGGCCGTCCGCTCGTCCACGAGCAGCCGCGCCGGATCCACCACGATCCGGAACATCTCGGTGATCAGGACCTCCCCCGTACAGTTGAGCGAGGTCACGAGTTCGACGGGGTGGGGCCAGTCGTAGGTATCGTGGTAGAGCTTCCAATCGGTGTCCGAGGGCGCAAAGCGGCCGAGGTCGTCATCCCCGCCGAGCGCGCGCACGCGCTCGGCGAAGATCTGCGAATGCTTCCACTCGTCCTGGATCTGGCGCGCGAGCAGCAGCTTCAGGTCTTGCGCGTCGTCGGGCAGCAGGATCATCGCCTTGGCGGGGACGTGGACGCCGAGCATGTACTCCCGCCACATGAGCGTGCGCAGGTACTCGAGGAGCCCCTGCGTCTGGAGCCGCGTCCGGAGGCGGCCGTACTCCCGGGCGGCGTACGTGACGGCCCAGGCGTGCGAGCGCCGGACGAGATCGATCGCGAATTCGTGGGCGTCCCTCGACATCGCGCTCGTGTGCCTCCTCAGGACCGCGGCGTCGTCCCGATCTCAAGAGGCATTGTGGCATCCGTATAGGAAATTCCTCCGCGCGTCGTGACGCCGAGGAGTGAGGTCGCATGCCGCTGTCCGGAAAGACCGCCATCGTCACGGGGGCCGCCCGGGGGCTCGGCGCCGTCTACGCCCGCGCCCTGATCGAACGGGGGGCGAGCGTGGTCGCCGCCGACGTCGCCGAGCCCGCCGACGAGGCGTGGCGCCGCGCGCCGGACGGGCAGGACGGCATCCCGATGTGCTACGTCAGGGCCGACGTGGCCCGCGAGTCGGAGGCCGTCCGGCTGGCCGAGGAGGCGGCGCGGCGGTTCGGCGGGATCGACATCCTGGTCAACAACGCGGCCGTGTACGGCGACCTGGGACGCAAGAAGCCGTTCGACGAGATCAGCGGGGCGGAGTGGGACGCGGTCATGGCGGTGAACGTCAAGGGCGTCTGGCAGTGCGCGAAGGCCGTCGTGCCGTACATGCGCGCCCGGCGGGCCGGCAAGATCATCAACGTGTCATCGTCGTCCGTGTACCGCGGCACGCCCGGCCTCGCCCACTACGTCGCGTCGAAGGCGGCCGTGATCGGCCTGACCCGGGTGCTCGCGCAGGAGCTCGGGGCGGACAACATCTGCGTCAACGCCGTGGCGCCGGGCCTGGTGCGCACCGACGCGAGCCGGCGGCTCAACCCGGACGACTACTTCGAGCGCGGGCGGGAGCGGCAGGCGATCAAACGAGTCATGGAGCCCGGCGACCTCGTCGGCACGGTCGTCTTCCTCGCGTCGGCGGCCAGCGATTTCGTCACCGGGCAGACGTTTGTCGTCGACGGCGGCGGCGTGATGCTCTGATGCCGGCGGCGCGTTAGCGGCGCCGGCCGGCGCGCCGGCGGGAGGCGCGGTGCGGGGACGCCGGGCGTTTGCGCGAGGGCGCGCGTTTG